>NZ_JBHUPT010000015.1:0-56595 GCF_049056525.1 Leisingera coralii
TGCGGTTCGCACGGCGCCCTGCCCAACGCTTTCGGGACGGCCGCAGGCAGGCCGGAAAGGGGCGGGAGCGCCCGGCTGCTAGACGGGAGGTATCTAAATGCGGATAGCGGCGGTGGCGTAGAGCGGGAAATCAGACCAGGCCGCGCCAGCGCAGGACCACGATCAGCAGGATCATCACCACCAGCAGCGAAAACGCCATGCTGCCCAGCACCCCGAGCCAGAAGCCCTTGCGCCGGTCGGCGAGGTCGATCTTCTGCAGATGCGCCTTTACCTCGCGGGCGGCGCCGCGCAGCGGTTTTTCGTCCACCGTCTGCCGCAGCTTGGGGTGTTCCAGCAGCGGCAGCGCATCGGCGATCTTCATGCCCTGCTTGTAAATGCGGCGCGGCAGGCGGCGGCGGGCGCGTTTCAGCGCTGCGGCGAGGCCGCCGGAGGCATGCTCGCGCTCCTTCAGGAGCGTGCGGATTTCTTCGATATCCTGGTCCAGGCTGGCGGCCATTGCGGCACTCTCCCTCAGCTGCCTCGTTCCGCCACCCTAGCCTGCGCCCGCGTCCGTCTCAATGGGGCTGGCAAGCCTCCGCCTGCCCCGCTATCAAGGCGGCATGCTGAACACGATCACTCATGGCTCTGCCACCGGAAAACCGCCGCTCCTGATAGCCCACGGCCTCTATGGCTCGGCCCGCAACTGGGGCGTCATCGCCAAGCGCCTGTCGGACGAGCGGCTGGTGGTGGCCGCCGATATGCGCAACCACGGTGACAGCCCGCGGGCGGACAGCCACACCTATCCGGAGCTGGCAGAGGATCTGGCGGAAGTGGTCGCGGCGCATGGCGGCCGGATGGATGTGATCGGCCATTCGATGGGCGGCAAGGCGGCGATGATGCTGGCGCTGAACCACCCCGAAGCGGTGCGCCGCCTGGTGGTCGCCGACATTGCGCCGGTGGCCTATGGCCACACCCAGATCCAGTATATCCATGCCATGCGTTCGGTCGATCTGGAGACGCTGGAGCGCCGCCCGCAAGCCGCCGCACAGCTGGCCGATGCCGGGGTGGAGCCCGCGCTGCAGAGCTTCTTCACCCAGTCGCTCGACGTCCCGAACAAGCGCTGGAAGCTGAACCTGGACACGCTGGCGGATCAGATGCCGAACATCATGTCCTTCCCGCAGACCGATGCCTCCTGGGACGGTCCTGCGCTGTTCCTGTCAGGCTCCGAGTCGGACTACGTGCTGCCGGAGCACCGCGAGGAGATCCGCGCACGCTTCCCCGCCGCCCGCTTTGCCAAGCTGCCCGGCGCGGGCCATTGGCTGCACGCCGAGAAACCGCGGGAGTTCGAGGCCGCGGCGCGGGTGTTCCTCAACGCCTAGGCGCCGCGGGCATAAAGCTGTTTGGCAACCAGCCAGGCCACCGGCATCCCCAGAGCCGCACCTGCCGCCGCGGCGGCGAGAATGGCCGGGACCGTGGCCATCCCTGCGACCAGAACCGCAATCACGCCAACCCCTGCCAGGCTGCTGCCGATCAGAGAATACAGGATGGATGCAAGGCGCAACATGGGCTCTCTCCTATAGCTGCCGAGTCTTTTCGGGTTCAGGCATAGGCAGAGTGAAAGGCCGCGGCCTTGATCAGGATCAGATGGCCAGCCAATCAAATAGGGCGGCCCCGGCGGGGCCGCCAGCATCTGACTATCCGGGGAGGAACGCGTCAGCCGATCTCCACGAAAACCCGGCCGCCTTCGACCTTTACAGGGTAGGTCTTGAGGTCTTCATGCACCGGCGCCGACAGTGCCTTGCCGGTGCAGATGTCGAAGCGGCCGCCGTGCAAGGGGCACTCGATGACGCAGTCGATCACCAATCCGTCCTCCAAGCTCTGCTCCTCATGCGTGCACATGAGGTCGGAAGCAAAGAAGCCCTTTTCCGTGTTGTAGATTGCGTAGGATTTGCCCTCGTGCTCCCAGGAGATCAGGTCCTCCTCGTCGATGTCATCGGTGGCGCAGGCGTTTATCCATTGGCTCATGCTGTTTGCTCCTGGTTGAGATCATCGCGGCTGGGGTTACATGGTCCGCTGCGCAACCCGCTGCACAGGCCCGCCCTCGGTGATCATGTGCGGCGCCTGGCGGATGGTGGCGGCCTTGGTCGGGCGGCCCAGAGAGCGGCGCAGCACCACGGACAGCACTTCAAGGTTGGTCTTGAAGAAACCGGGATCGGGCTGCGGCAGCTGGTCCTGCACCGCCTCGGCCAGCTTGGGCAGTGCATGATACGGCACCTGCGGATACAGATGGTGTTCGACGTGGTTGTTCATGTTCATGTAGAGGAATTCAGCCAGCCAGTTGCTGCGGAAAGAACGGGTGCTTTCCAGGATCGAGGGCGAGTTTTCCTGCAGCTCCACATGCTGGATCAGGGTGAACAGCAGCATGACCGGCGCGCCCAGAACCCGCGGGACCGCGATCAGCCAGACCGGCCACCAGATGCCCAGGAACGGCGCCGCGGCGATCAGCGTATAAATCCCCAGCATGATGCGCGCGTTGCGGGTCATCTTGGCAAACTCGCCTTCGGGCGTGACCATCTTCATGGTGTCGGTGTAGTGGCCCGCCGCCAGATGCACGAAGACCTGCATATGGAAGCGCAGCAGCGCAAAGCCGGTGATCTCGGCCAGCCAGCCGCCAAAGCCCATCGGTGTGTCGAACGGCATCTGGCTGTCCTTGCCCACCCACCAAGTGTGGGTGTGGTGGTTGGTGTGGGTGTAGCGGCGGTGCAGCGGCTCCTCCATGTAGAGGAGCGATGTGACCCATAGCACCGCTTCGTTCAGCCAGCGGGTGCGGAAGGCGGTCCCATGCGCCGTCTCATGGCTGAAGGAATAGGCCGGCACGGTTAGGAAGACGCCGTGCAGCAGCATGGCAGGCCACATCCAGATTGTGCCCAGGGTGGCCCAGACCAGGGTGCCGGTGGCGGCCAGAAAGGCCAGCCATTGCGCCAAATAGATCAAGCCGGGCCTGTCACTGCGGGCGGCAATGGATTTCAGCGTCTTCTTGTCGAGCTTCACGCCCGAGGACGCGGCATTTGTGGGGACGTAATCAGGCATCTGGGACCTTCTGGATGGCTGAACTGTGTGTTTCAACTGGATGCAGCAAACCGCCGGGCAGTCTTCTGAACTGCCCGTGGTGTCATTGCCTGCATTGAAAGCCTATTTAGCTGGCGTAGTTGGAGCCTTCGTCGTCGAGGATCGCCTTCAGCTCCGCCAGGTGGCGCTCCGCCTGGTCCGGGTAATCCTCCAGCTCCTGCGCGGTCTTCTCGGCGATCTCATCGCTCAGCACCCGCAGCTTCTGGCCGGTTTGCAGCGCCCGGATATAGGTCTCGGCGGCGCGCTCGAAATAGTAGAGGCGGTTGAAGGTGTCCGCGACGCTGTCGCCGATCACCAGCACCCCGTGGTTGCCCATGATCATGGTCTTGACCTTGGGATCGGTCAGCATCGAGGCGCAGCGGGCGCCCTCGTCCTCAAACGCCAGACCGCCGAAATCGCCATCCACCACGTAGCGGTTATAGAAAGTGGCGGTGTTCTGGTCGATCGGCGGCAGGGTGCTGTCGGCGAGGCAGGCCAGCACGGTCGCATGGATCGAATGCACATGCATCACGCAGCGCGCATGCGGGCACAGCCGGTGGATCGAGCCGTGCAGCCCCCAGGCGGTCGGGTCGGGCGCGTCGGGGCGCTCCATTGTCTTGGGGTCATTGGCGTCCAACAGCAGGAGGTTCGAGGCCTTCACCCGGGCGAAATGCACCTGGTTCGGGTTCATCAGGAACTGGCTGCCGTCCTCGTTCACGGCAAGGCTGAAGTGGTTGGCCACCGCCTCGTGCATGTTCAGCCGCTCGGTCCAGCGGAAGGCCGCGGCCATGTCGACGCGCTCCTGCCAATGGGTGAGGTTCGGGTTCACCGCTGCTTGTTTGTTCATCTGGCACCTCCCATAAATGCTGCCGTATTGGTGCCAGCCGCAACAGGGGCTGACAAACGATGAATTCAACAGTAATGCATTAATCGAGTTAATGCATAGGTCACAGGTCCATGCCGTCACCCGTTTCGCCTTCGTCCTCCCTGCCGCCGCTCACCTGGCTGCGCGCCTTCGAGGCCAGCGCCCGGCACTTGTCCTTTACCCGTGCCGCGGGAGAGCTGAACCTGACGCAATCTGCAATCAGCCAGCATGTGCGCAGCCTTGAGAATTTCCTGGGCAGGGAGCTGTTCATCCGCAAAACCCGCGCGCTGGAGCTGAGCGAGGCCGGCGCCAATTACATGCCCATCGTGCGGGAGGCCTTTGACCTGATTGCGGCGGGCACCCAAGCCTTTACCGGCGGCGATCAGGGGCGGCATCTGGTGCTGCAGTGCAATATGGCGTTTTCAGTGTTCTGGCTGTCGCCGCGCCTGCCCCGGCTCTATGAAAAATTCCCCTGGCTGGTGCTGAACATCGTGACGCCGATCTGGGACCCGGAGCGGCATGCCAGCTCCGCCGGGACCGAGATCCGCTTTGGCCGCCCGAATGACATGTCGGCGGCAGCGGTCCGGCTGACCCGGGACCGGTTCTACCCAGTCTGTGCGCCGGGCTATCAGGGCGGCGAGTTTGATTTCAGCACCGCGACCCTGCTGGATTGCGGCGGAGTGACAGGCTCTTGGGGGGCGTGGTTCAAGTCGCAGGAACTGCCGTTTGAGCGCAACCACGAGATCAACCTGGCCTCCACCTACGTGATTGCCATGACAGCCGCGGTGAATGGCGCCGGGATTTCCATGTCGCATGACACGCTGGCGGGCGGTCTGCTGGAGAGCGGCCAGCTGGTCAAACCCAGCGAGCATTCGGCGGAGCTGTTGGAGAACTACTTTCTGATGCCGCCGCCCAGCCATTCCAGCACCCCGGCGTCGCGGGCGTTCCTGGAATGGCTGGAGGGGGAGCTGCCGCCATTTTAGAAAGGTCCCGCCCCCCATGGGCGGGTGCTGCGCTGCCGCCCGCGGCCTGGCACTGCCCTCCGAGTATTTCAGGCACTTTCAACATTTCCCAACATCACTTCAGAAAAGTGCGCTAGCCGCCCGCCCCTTGCGTGTTAACGCCTGCGACGTTATATGCGCGGCACCGGTCGCAGCCTACCCGGTCACCAAAACAAGGGTTCAAAAATGAAGACTATCGTTATCTGCTCGGGCGGGCTGGATTCCGTTTCGCTTGCCCATATGGTCGCTGAGGAGCATCAGCTGACCCTTCTTGTCTCCTTCGATTACGGCCAGCGCCACAAGAAGGAACTCGACTATGCCGCCGCCGCTGCCAAACGGCTGGGTGTGCCGCATGACATCATCGACATGAGGGGTATCGGCGCCGCGCTTTCCGGCTCGGCGCTCACCGATGACATCGACGTGCCGGACGGCCACTACGAAGAAGAGACCATGAAGGTCACCGTGGTGCCGAACCGCAATGCCATCATGCTGACCATCGCCTACGGCATCGCTGCCGCCAACGGGGACGAGGCCGTGGCCACGGCGGTGCATGGCGGCGACCACTTCATCTATCCGGACTGCCGCCCGGCCTTTACCGAGGCGTTTGATGCCATGCAGCGCGCCGCGCTGGACGGCTATGCCGACGTGCGGCTGTATACGCCGTTTGTGCACCGCACCAAGGGCGACATCGTCACCGCGGGCGCCAAGCACAACACCCCCTTTGCCGAGACCTGGTCCTGCTACAAGGGCGGTGAAAAGCACTGCGGCCGCTGCGGCACCTGCGTGGAACGGCGCGAGGCCTTCCACCTGGCAGGCGTCGAGGATCCGACGGAGTACGCCGACCCCGATTTCTGGAAAGCGGCAATTGCCGCCAAGGACGGCGCCTGATGTTCCGGATCACCAAGGAGTTCCACTTCTCCGCCTCGCATCAGCTGACCCATCTGCCGCCGGACCATCAATGCGCCCGGCTGCACGGCCACAACTATGTCGTGGTGGTGGAGCTGGCGGCGAAGGAGCTGAACAGCGACGGGTTCGTGCGCGACTATCACGAGCTGAAGCCGCTGAAGGACTATATCGACGAAACCTTCGACCACCGGCATCTGAACGATGTTCTGGAGGGACATTCGACGGCGGAGAACATGGCCAGGCATTTCTATGACTGGTGCCATGCGCGCTGGCCGGAAGTCACTGCCGTGAAGGTCTCGGAGACCCCGAAAACCTGGGCGGAGTACAGGCCGGAGGTCAGGCCGTGACCCTGCGCATCGCGGAAATTTTCGGCCCCACGATCCAGGGCGAGGGCGCCCTGATCGGGGAACCCACGGTGTTTGTGCGCGCGGGCGGCTGCGATTACCGCTGCTTGTGGTGCGACAGCATGCATGCGGTCGACAGCGCCTACCGGCATGACTGGGCGGTGATGGCGCCCGAAGAAGTCATGGCTGAGGTGCGCCGCCTGTCGGGCGGCAAGCCGCTGACGGTGTCGATTTCCGGCGGCAATCCGGCGATCCAGGACTTCGCCCCGGTGATCGCCTACGGCAAGGCCGAGGGCTACCGGTTTGCCTGCGAAACCCAAGGATCGGTCAGCAAGCCCTGGTTTGCGGACCTCGATACGCTGGTGCTGAGCCCCAAGCCGCCCTCCAGCGGCGAGACGGTGGACTGGAAGGCCTTTGACCAATGCCTCGAAGCGGCCAAGGGCTGCGGCCAGGCGGTGATGAAGATCGTGATCTTCGACGACAAGGATTACGCCTGGGCCAAGGCCGCTGCCGAACGCCACCCCGAGCTGCCGCTGTACCTGCAGCCCGGCAACCCTGAGGTCGATCCGGACCAGCCGGTCGACTTGCAGCAGGCCACCGACCGGCTGCTATGGCTCATCGAAAAAGTGACCGGCGACGGCTGGTTCACCCCCCGCGTCCTGCCGCAGCTGCATGTGCTGGTCTGGGGCAACAAGCGCGGCGTCTGAAGACAAGGAATCTGATATGTCTGACAGCATCTACAGCAACCTGAAACAGCTGGGCGGCGACACCATCGTGCCGCAAAGCCCGGAAGAGGCGGAACTGGAGCGGGTGCAGAACCCGCAGGCCGATGTGGCCTACAACGTGCGCTTCACCGCGCCGGAGTTCACCTCGCTCTGCCCGATGACCGGGCAGCCGGACTTTGCCCATCTGGTGATCGACTACGTGCCGGGAAAATGGCTGGTGGAGAGCAAATCGCTGAAACTCTTCCTCACCTCCTTCCGCAACCACGGCGCCTTCCATGAGGATTGCACCGTCTCCATCGCCCGCCGCCTGGCGGACTTCCTGGAGCCGCAATGGCTGCGCATCGGCGGCTACTGGTACCCGCGCGGCGGCATTCCGATCGACGTGTTCTGGCAGACCGGCCCGATGCCCGAGGGAGTCTGGATCCCCGACCAGGGCGTGCCCCCCTACCGCGGCCGCGGCTGAGCGGCCGCCCTGCCCCTCTGATCACCACAACCAGCCCGCCCCAGGGCTGGCTGCTACTCCGCCGGCCCCGCCGCAATTTCCGTTGCATCCTACAGGTGCAATACCGGCGCCCTGCAAATCGTCCGTTTTTACGAAAAAATGACTAAGATTTTATGCAACTTGCACTCTTTGGCGGCGCCAAGGGGTGTTTCGGGCTATTCGGAGGGGTGAACTAATAACGGGGGACCTTAATGAATTCGCTCGACATGGGAAAAACGCTTTCGGGCTACTTGCATACACTCTCTCAGGCAGGCCTTCAGGTCGAAATGTTCACGGATTTCGAGAAAGTGCCTGAAACCGCCGCCCTGTCAGGCCGCCAGTTCCAGATGCCGGGCTTTGCCATCGAGCGCGCCGACCACACCGAGAACTCGGCTTTCTGGCTGTTCCTGAAGGAGGACGGCGCCTATATCGGCGGCGCGGCGGCAATGCTGCAGGACCTGGGCCGGGAAACGCTGGCCGACTTCCTGCTGCGCACCTCCCGCCACCAGTTCCCCAATGCAGCAGGCGGCGGTGTCGAAAGCGTGGCCGAACCGCTGGCCCGCGAAGTCAGCGGGCGGCTGGCCTATATCGGCGAGCTGAATTTTCTGCCCGGCCGCCGCGGCAAGCGGGCGGAGCGGCTGGCGCCCTTCATGCGGATTTTCCAGATCATGGCGATCCAGAAATGGGATGTGGACTGGATCTATGCCTTCATCCCCGACCGCCACATGCAGGCGCGGCTGGATCTGGTCTACGGCTTCAGCCGGGCGATCCCCCGCGCGCAGAAATGGCGCGAACCGGAACCGGAGGTGCGCAGCAGCACCGAATGGTTTGTCGGCTCCTCCCGGCTGGAAATGGAGCACATGCTGCAAAGCGACCTAGCCGAATTTGATATCCTGTGAGAAATTGGCCACCAGCAGCTTGCCGTCCGGCAGGTAGACCGGCGCCAGAACCCGCCGGTACTGCCGGGTAAAGCGGCGGCCGTTCAGCAGCTTCACGTCAAGCGAGGGATGGGTGATGACAGGTTCGCCGCGGTTGATCGCCTCGCTGTGGGCCATCACCAGATCGGCGTTCAGCTTGTCGCTGAAGCCGTTCAGAGTATCGCGCAGCTGGCCGCTGCTGGACACTTCAAAACAGATGGAGGCCAGGCTGTGCACCCCGGACTGGATCGGCTGGATGCGGTTCTTCTCCACGTCGGGCGGATCGAACATGTCTACCGCGTGCTGCAGCTGGTCAAAGCCTTCCAGCCGGCCGCTGTTGGAAAACCACCAATCCAGGAAATCCTGCAGCGAGACATCGGTGCCGCAGTACTGCCGTGTGCGGGCAGCGGCCTGCATCTGCGCGTTGAGGATCTCAAAGGCCTTGCTGCTGTGCCCGCCTGCCTGGCGCTCCGGCAGCAGCTCCAGCCCGTTGGTATCGGACGAGAAATAGCGGAACGACACCCCCAGCCCGCGCGACAGCGCATCCAGCGTGCTCCAGCCGATCTCGCGCTCATGCTTCAGCGCGCTGTTGAAAGTGCCATAGGGAATGCCGCATTTCAGCGCCGCTTGCCGGTTGGACAGGTTCATATCCGCGAGCAGCGCGGCGATTTTCTCGTGAATCAGCGCCATGTGTCAAAGATCTTTCACATTCTGACCGACATCTTGCACAAAACTATCGTTACAGCAATGCAATCTTTACGTGATCATTCCATGTTTTATTGCACAGGGAACGCAGGCCGGATGTGGCCGGGCTGGTGCTGTCAGAGGGGGCTACTGCGATGAAACCAGTGGTGCGGACGGCGGGACTCGAACCCGCACGGCCATAAGGCCAGGAGATTTTAAGTCTCCGGTGTCTACCATTCCACCACGTCCGCCGGTGGCACCGCCGGGCGGCGCCACAACAGCAGGTCTAGCCTCCTGATTTCAGGCGGACAATCGCTTTTCGGTGTTTGCGGGGAATTTTTCCGTGATGCACGCGCCGCTACAGTTCAACGTCCCCTGCCCCCGGCGGCGCCAGCGGCCCGCCCGGATCGGCCAGGTAGCGCTCCGGCAACCAGGGGTTCAGCGCCAGTGCATCGGCCAGCGCCTCCCGTGCTTCCTCCATCCGGGACAGGCCATAGAGCGACAGCGCCCGCCCGCTCATCGCCGCGACATGGCGCGGCGACAGTTCCAGCGCCCGGTCCAGATCCAGCAGCGCAGCCGCAAAATCCCGGCGCAGGTAATGCACAAAGGCGCGCTGGTTGTAGCCCTCGGCATAGTCCGGGCAGTAGTCGATCAGCTGGTCGAAATCCTCCAGCGCACCCAGGAAGTCGAAGGACGAGCGCCGGGTCATGCCGCGGTTGAGGATCTCCTGCGCGCGCTCATCCGGGGCATCGGCCCAGAATTCCCACATCCGGTTGGCGATCTCGCGCGCCTGCGCCTCGCTGTCGGCCTGCTGGACCTGGCGCAGCAGCCCTTCGAGCGGGGTGCTGTGGTCCGGGGCGGCCGGGCAGTCCGCGGCGGCGGCCTGCGATGCCAGCAGCACGGCAGCAGCCGCCAGAACACAATTGACCGGAAAACGCGGGGCACGGAACACAGAGCAAAACATGCCCCTAATGCTGGCACAATTCTGGTTGCGATCAAGTCAACTGTCCGCGCGCTGCATCCGCAACACCCTATAGCGGCCCCAGCGCACCGTCTTCCTTCACCGCCTCCATCGCCACGTAGGTGGAAGTCGAGGAGACATGCGGCAGTGAGGAGATCTTCTCCCCCAGCACCGCCCGGTAATCGGTCATCGAGCGGGTGCGCACCTTCAGCAGATAGTCGAAATGCGACGCCATCATATAGGCCTGCTCGACCTCCGGCAGTTTGGACACCGCCGCATTGAACTTGGCCAGCGCCGCCTGCCGGGTGTCGTCCAGCTTCACCTCGACAAAGGCCACATGATCCAGCCCCAGCCTGATCGGGTCCACCAAGGCGCGGTAGCCGGTGATGATGCCCTCCGCCTCCAGCCGCCGCAGCCGGGTCTGGGTCGGGGTTTTCGACAGGCCGATCCTGCGGGCCAGGTCGGCGATGGAGATCCGCCCGTCCTCTGCCAGCACATTGAGAATCGCGCGGTCGAACCGGTCGATATCAGGAAAGTTCATTTGGACTGCGCACCCTCGATCTTTTTCATCATACAGCCTGCATTCTGCACATTTTCAGGCGATTGTCCCGCCAGAAAGCGTGTATTCTTAGCAAAAGCCCTGCATGTTTCCTGTGGAGTTCCCTGCATGACCACCCAACCCAAGCTGCGTTACCGGATCGATGCCGGCACCTATGCCGATCAGACTGCCATGCGCGACCAGCTGATTGCCCAAGCCGCCCTGTCCGAGCCTGACCGTTCCCGCATCTGCGCCAACGCTGCTGCCCTGGTGCGCGATATCCGCGGCCATTCGGCACCCGGGCTGATGGAGGTGTTCCTGGCCGAATACGGCCTGTCGACCGAAGAAGGCATCGCCCTGATGTGCCTGGCCGAGGCGCTGCTGCGGGTGCCGGACGCCGACACCATCGACGCGCTGATCGAGGACAAGATCGCCCCTTCCGACTGGGGCAAGCATCTGGGTAAGTCCACCTCCTCGCTGGTCAATGCCTCAACCTGGGCGCTGATGCTGACCGGCAAGGTGCTGGATGAGGAACGCAGCCCCATCGGTGCCCTGCGCGGCGCCATCAAACGCCTGGGCGAGCCGGTGATCCGCACCGCCGTCAGCCGCGCGATGAAGGAAATGGGCCGCCAGTTCGTGCTGGGCGAAACCATCGAAAGCGCGATGAACCGCGCCGCCGGGATGGAGGCCAAGGGCTACACCTATTCCTATGACATGCTGGGCGAGGCCGCCCGCACAGAGGCCGATGCTTCCCGCTATCACCTGTCCTATTCCAAGGCGATTTCGGCCATTGCCGCCGCCTGCAACAGCGACGACATCCGCAAGAACCCCGGCATCTCGGTGAAACTGTCGGCGCTGCACCCGCGCTATGAACTGGCGCAGGACGCCAGCGTGATGGAGCATCTGGTGCCGCGCCTGAAGGCGCTGGCGCTGCTGGCGAAAGCCGCCAAGATGGGCCTCAATGTCGACGCCGAAGAAGCCGACCGCCTGTCGCTGTCGCTGGAAGTGATCGACGCCGTGGTCTCCGACCCGGCGCTGGCGGGCTGGGACGGCTTTGGTGTGGTGGTGCAGGCCTATGGCCCGCGCACCGGCCTGGCCATCGACGCGCTGCATGAGATGGCCGAGAAGTACAACCGCCGCTTCATGGTGCGGCTGGTGAAGGGCGCCTATTGGGACACCGAGATCAAGCGCGCCCAGGTCGAGGGGGTCGAGGGCTTCCCGGTCTATACCTCCAAGCCGCTGACCGACGTGTCCTATATCTCCAATGCCCGCAAGCTCTTGGGCCTGACGGACCGGATCTATCCGCAGTTCGCCACCCATAACGCCCACACCGTTGCCGCCATCCTGCACATGGCCGAAGGCATGGATAAGGGGCTTTTTGAGTTCCAGCGCCTGCACGGCATGGGCGAGACCCTGCACCAGATGGTGCTGGAGCAGAACAAGACCAACTGCCGGATCTACGCGCCCGTCGGCGCGCACCGCGACCTGCTGGCCTATCTGGTGCGCCGCCTGCTGGAAAACGGCGCCAACAGCTCCTTTGTGAACCAGATCGTGGACGAGAATGTCCCGCCGGAGGCCGTGGCCGCCGATCCGTTTGCTGCCGTCGCGGATGTGACCCGCAAGATCCCGACCGGGCCGGAGCTGTATGCGCCGGAGCGTCCGAACTCCAAGGGCTTTGACCTGGGCCACGCACCGACGCTGGCAAAGATCGAAGAAGCCCGCGCGCCCTGGCGCAGCCACCAGTGGCAGGCCGGGCCGCTGCTGGCAGGCGATGCCCAGCCGGAGGCCGCCAAGGACGTGACCAGCCCGACCGACCAGAGCGTCGCCGGCACCGTCAGCCAGTGCAGCCCCGAGGACATCGAACTGGCGCTGGCGCTGGCCGACCCCTGGGACGCCCCGGCGGAGGAACGCGCGGCGATCCTCAACAAGGCGGCTGATCTCTATGAGGAGAACTTCGGCGAACTGTTTGCGATCCTCGCCCGCGAGGCCGGCAAGACCATTCCCGACGCGGTCGCCGAACTGCGCGAGGCGGTGGATTTCCTGCGCTACTACGCCGCCCGTATTCCCGATGCGCCGCCCGCTGGCATCTTCTCCTGCATCTCGCCGTGGAACTTCCCGCTGGCGATCTTCACCGGTCAGGTCTCGGCCGCGCTGGCCGCAGGCAATGCCGTCCTGGCCAAGCCGGCCGACCAGACGCCGCTGATCGCCCACCGCGCCGTGCAGCTGATGCACGAGGCCGGGGTGCCGCGGGCCGCAATGCAGCTGGTGCCGGGCCGCGGCAGCGTGGTCGGGGCCGCCATCACGTCCGATCCGCGGGTCAATGGCGTGGCCTTCACCGGCTCCACCGCCACCGCGATGCGCATCCGCAAGGCAATGGCCGACAACCTGCAGCCGGGCGCGCCGCTGATTGCGGAGACCGGCGGGCTGAATGCGATGATCGTCGACTCCACCGCGCTGCCGGAACAGGCGGTGCAGGCGGTGATCGAAAGCGCCTTCCAGTCCGCGGGCCAGCGCTGTTCGGCGCTGCGCTGCCTCTACCTGCAGGACGACATCGCCGACACCGTGCTGAAGATGCTCAAGGGCGCGATGGACTGCCTGCACCTGGATGACCCCTGGAACCTGTCCACCGACAGCGGCCCGGTGATCGACGAAGGCGCCCGCGCGGGCATCCTCGCCCATATCGACCGGGCCCGCGCCGAAGGCCGGGTGATCAAGGAGCTGATGGCGCCCCAGGGCGGCACCTTTGTGGCGCCCACGATGATCGAAATCCCCGGCATCAGCGCGCTGGAGGAGGAGATCTTTGGCCCCGTCCTGCATGTCGCGCGGTTCAAGTCGCAGCAGCTGGACCAGGTGATTTCCGACATCAACGCAACCGGTTACGGGCTCACCTTCGGGCTGCACACCCGCATTGACGACCGGGTGCAGCATGTCTGCGACCGGGTGCATGCGGGCAACATCTATGTGAACCGCAACCAGATCGGCGCCATCGTCGGCAGCCAGCCGTTCGGCGGCGAGGGCCTGTCGGGCACCGGCCCCAAGGCGGGCGGCCCCTACTACCTCAACCGCTTCTGCGCGCCGGACCGGCAGCAGGTCAGCGCCGAGTGGGAAACCGAAGCTGCCGCGCTGCCGGGGGCAAGCGGCGTGCCTGCACAGCCGGTGACCACCTCCCTGCCCGGACCGACCGGTGAATCGAACCGCCTGACGGTCTCGGCCCGCCCGCCGCTGCTGTGCATGGGCCCGGGGCCGGAGGCCGCCGCGGAGCAGGCCAAGGAGGTGATCAGCCTTGGCGGCACCGCGATCGAGGCGCATGGCCTTCTGGGGCTGAGCCAGCTGGAAACCGTCGAGGGCATCTCCGGCGTGCTGTGGTGGGGCGATGAGACGACCGGGCGCGAGATCGAGCAGCACCTTGCCAAGCGCGACGGCCCGATCATCCCGCTGATCCCGGGCAAGCCCGACCGCGCCCGCGTTCTGGCCGAGCGCCACGTCTGCGTTGACACCACCGCCTCGGGCGGCAACGCGGCGCTGCTCGGCGGCAACGCCTGAGCTGTAGCCGGTAAGCACTTGACGCTGGGCCCTTTCCGGCCCAGCGTTCCCCCATGTTTCCGATCCGCGACCACAACCCGTCCGGCCGTACGCCCTATGCCGTCTATGCGCTGATGGCGGCGAACATCCTGGCCTATATCTATTACTCGGCCAGCTTTGCCTCTCCCCTGGCACTCGCCTACTTCTATGACGCTTATGCGGTGGTGCCAGCCGAGATCAGCCACGGATACGGGCTGGAGACGCTGTTCACCTCGCTCTTCATCCATGCAGGCTTGATGCACCTGGGCGGCAACATGCTGTTCCTGTGGATCTTCGGCGACAATCTGGAGGATGAGATGGGGCATATCCCCTTCCTCCTGTTCTATCTCGCCAGCGGTATCGGCGCCGGGCTGATCCATGTGATATCGGCGCCCGGCTCCATGGTGCCCACGGTCGGCGCCTCAGGTGCCATTGCCGGTGTCATGGGCGGCTACCTGCTGATGTTCCCCAAGGCGCGCGTCGATATCCTGCTGATCCTGATCGTTTTTTTCCGCATCTTCTCGATCCCCGCCTTTGTGATGCTGGGGGTGTGGCTGGCAATGCAGTTCCTCGGAGGCCTCGGCGCCGATCCCGACCAGGGCGGCGTGGCCTATTGGGCCCATGCCGGCGGCTTTGCTGTCGGGCTGATCCTGTGCCTGCCCCTGTGGCTGCGCCGCGGAGGCCCGGCGTTCTGGAACCGGACCCACGGCCAGCCGCCGCATCCGGAAAACGAGTATGAATACTCCGCGAGCCGCATCCCCAAGCTGCCGCGCAAGAAGCGCAATCCCGGGCCTTGGGGGAAGTAAGGCCCCTTGCAATACCGTTCTTCAAACAGCAGTAGTGCAAAACAAAAGCGGCCTGCGTGACCATGGGAACAAGCTACTGGTTAATGCGCAGGCCGCTGCCCCGACGGGCATCGGGGTAAAGATATGGTAGAGCTGCACTCGACGGTTTTACGGGGAATTATCGAAGGTATTGCTCAGGCTTGGCCAAACAAAGGAGCCCAAAGTGACACGTCTGAAAGCCACCTGCCACTGCGGCGCTGTTGAGATCGAGGCGGACTTCCCCGAGGGCCTCGCCTCCGCCGCGCGCTGCGACTGTTCCTTCTGCCGCCGCCGCGGGGCGGCTGCCGTCACCGCCATGGCCGCCAGCCTGAAGGTGCTGAAAGGGGCGGAAAACCTCAGCCTCTACACCTGGGGCACCCATACGGCCAAGCACTACTTCTGCAAGACCTGCGGCATCTATACCCACCACCAGCGCCGCTCTGACCCGAAGGAATGCGGTGTCAACCTGGGCTGTATCGAGGGCGCCAACCCGCGCACGCACCCTGAGACCTATGGCGAGATCCCCTGGAACGACGGGGTGAACCATCCTTCCGATAGGAAGTGACACATCGCCAGGCCGATAGGCCGGGCAGCGCCCGTCCGCCCCCACGGGCGGGCGCTTCGCTTTCCGCCCTCGGACGGACGCTGCCCTCACCGTGTAACAAGACCCGCTTAAACAAAAAACGCGACCGGATGGCCGCGTTTCCTATTCTCAAGTTCTCAGGCCGGTTCAGCCGCGGATCACCTTGGCGAAGTTCTCGAAGATCGGCTCGTTCGAGCAGACCACCGAACCGCTGTCGATGATGCCCGCTTCCGGGTCGATCGCCTCGGCCAGGCCGCCGGCCTCTTTCACGATGATGATGCCTGCGGCCAGATCCCAGGGGTTCAGGCGGCGCTCCCAGAAGCCTTCGTAGCGGCCTGCGGCCACATAAGCCATGTCCAGCGCGGCAGAGCCCCAGCGGCGCACACCGGCGCAGGCGGGCATCAGACGGGCCAGATCCTGCAGGGTCAGCGGCAGGTCTGCGCGGCCGCCAAACGGCACGCCGGTGGCGAAGATCGACTCGATCATCCGGTGGCGGCCCGACACGCGGATGCGGGTGTCGTTCATCCAGGCGCCGGCGCCCTTCTCGGCAAAGAACATCTCATCCTTGGCGGCGTCATAGACCACGCCCGCAACGATTTTGCCCTTGTGCTCCAGCGCGATGGAGATCGCCCAGTGCGGCAGCCCGTGCAGGAAGTTGGTGGTGCCGTCCAGCGGATCGACGATCCAGCGGCGGGTCGGGTCCTCACCCTCGATCTCGCCGCCCTCTTCGGCGATCCAGCCATAGGTCGGGCGGGCGTTGCGCAGCTCATCCTTGATGATCTTCTCGGCAGCGATGTCGGCCTTGGAGACAAAGTCGCCCGCGCCTTTCATCGACACCTGCAGGTTTTCCACCTCGCGGAAGTCTTTCACCAGGGAACGGCCAGCCTTGCGGGCGGCCTTGATCATCACATTGAGGTTTGCGCTGCCAATCATGTCTGCAGAATCCTGTCACGTCGGGGAGATGCCGGGTCAAACCGTGCCTATACGCCCCCTGCCCCCAATTGCCAAGGGGCTTTGCCGGAAACAAGGCCGTGGCGCTGACGTCCGGTTACAGGCCGGTAAGCGGTTGAATTCCGCCTCCGCGGGGCCCAGTCTCGGCTGCAAACAAATGAAGGAGGACACTCATGCCCGACCAGATGCAGCGTATCGTGCTGGCCAGCCGCCCCGAAGGCCAGGCCAGCGAAGAAAACTTCCGCCTGGAAAGCGTGGCGATGCCCCAGCCCGGCGACGGCGAAGTGCTTGTAAAGGTACACTATATGTCGCTGGACCCCTATATGCGCGGGCGCATGAACGCGGGCAAGTCCTATGCCGATCCGGTCGAAATCGGCGAGACCATGACCGCAGGCGGCGTGGGCGAGGTGATTGCCTCCAACAGCCCGGATTTCCAGCCCGGCGACTTTGCCCTTGGTGCCTTCGGCTGGGCCAGCCACGCCTGCGCCCTGGCCTCGGACATCCGCAAGCTGGACCCTGACATGGCGCCGCTCACCACCGCGCTTGGCGTTCTCGGCATGCCGGGGTTTACCGCCTGGCATGGCTTGGACGCCTATGGCCGCCCGCAGGCGGGCGAAACCCTGGTCGTTGCTGCCGCCACCGGCCCGGTCGGCTCGATGGTCGGCCAACTGGCCAAGCAGAAGGGCCTGCGCGTCGTCGGCATCGCGGGCGGTGCGGACAAGTGCAAGCTGGCGGTCGAGACCTTCGGCTTTGACGCCTGCCTCGACCACCGTGCCTATGAAAGCGCCGAAGCGCTGAGCGAGGCTCTGGCGGCGGAATGCCCGGGTGGTATCGACATCTATTACGAAAACGTCGGCGGCAAGGTGCTGGAGGCGGTGCTGCCCTTGATGAACAACTTCGGCCGCATCCCGGTCTGCGGCATGATCGCCTGGTACAACAGCGCCGAAACGGATCTGACCGCGCCTGCGATCTGGCGCACGGTGCTGACCAAGTTCCTTTCGGTCAATGGCTTCATCATCTTCAACCATTACGACCGCTACACTGAGTTCCTGCAGGAGGCCGCGCCCAAGATCGCCAGTGGAGACATCAAGTACCTGGAAGACATCGCCGAAGGTCTGGAGAACGCGCCCAAGACCTTCCTGTCGATGATGCAGGGCGGCAATACCGGCAAGCAGATCGTCAAGCTGGTCTGAGCCGCGCGCCGGCACCCGCCGGATCACGCAACCGCGCGGAGCGGGCACAAGCGCCGGAACGGCGCAGGCCGCTCCGCGCCTCTCCCGGCGGCAGTATCTATTGATGCTGCAGCTTGCGCGCCTCGACCTTGGCCAGCCGGATCAGTTCCTGCATGAAGGGTTTCTCGCGGTCCTCCGTCCGGATCGCGGCATACAGACTGCGGGTGATGCCGGATTTGGTCAGCGGCCGGGTTACATAGTCCGAGGAGTATTTCACCTCCCGCACCACCCAGTCCGGCAGCACCGACACGCCGCGGTTGGAAGCCACCAGCAGCAGGATCACCGCCGTCAGCTCCACCTGGCGGATTGAGGCCGGCTCCACCCCCGCCGGAATCAGCAGCTGGCTGAATACATCCAGACGGGTCTTGTCCACCGGATAGGTGATCAGGTTCTGGCCAATGAAATCCTCTGCTTCGATGTAAGGCTTTTCCGCCAGCGGATGCTGGGCGGAGGCAACAAACACAGCATTGTAATCAAACAGCTCGATAAACTCGACGCCATTGATGTCCTCCGGGTCGGAGGAAACCACCAGATCCACCTCCTCCTTTTGCAGCGCCGGCAGCGCGTCAAAGGCGAGCCCCGGGCGGATATCGACATCCACGTCCCCCCAGTTCTTACGGAACGCCTCCAGCACCGGGAACAGCCATTCGAAACAGGCGTGGCATTCGATGGCGATATGCATCCGGCCCGTATTTCCATCGCGCAAAGAGGAAAATTCTGCTTGTGCTGCCTCGACTTGCGGCAAAACCTGCTCTGCCAGCCGCAACAGCCGCAGCCCGGCGGGGGACAGTTTCATCGGCTTGGAGCGGCGGATGAACAGCTCCACTCCAGCCTGGTCTTCCAGCCCCTTTACCTGATGGCTCAGCGCGCTTTGGGTGATGTTCAGCTGCTCGGCAGCGCGGGCCAGACCGCCGGCCTCATGGATGGCCTTAATGGTGCGGAGATGGCGGAATTCGATATGCATCCTATCAGATCGCTCATGTTAATCTTGAGTATTATGAAATTGTCTCACAATGCTGTGCATGCAACAAGAGCTGACATCAACCTAGCGAGAGACCTGAGATGACGACGCCCAAGATTTCCTTTGAATTCTTCCCGCCGCAAAATCTCGAAGCCTCCTTCCGGCTTTGGGACACCGTGCAGGTCCTCGCTCCGATGGACCCGCGCTTTGTTTCGGTGACGTATGGCGCAGGCGGGACCACCCGCTCGCTGACCCGCGACGCGGTGGCAACCCTGCACAAATCCTCCGGCCTGAAGGTGGCGGCGCATCTGACCTGCGTGAATGCCTCCAAGGCGGAGACGCTGGAGATCGCGGATCAGTTCGCCGAGGCCGGCGTGACCGAGATTGTTGCCCTGCGCGGCGACCCGCCCAAGGGCGAAGGCAAGTTCACCCCGCACCCCGACGGCTTTGCCAATTCGGTGGAGCTGATCAAGGGGCTGGCGGCGCGCGGCAACTTCAACATCAAGGTCGGCGCCTATCCGGACTGCCACCCGGAGGCCGCCAGCCAGGCCGCGAATGTGGAATGGCTGAAGCGCAAGCTGGACGCTGGCGCCGATGAGGCGCTGACCCAGTTCTTCTTCGAGGCCGAGACCTTCTTCCGCTTCCGCGACGCCTGCGAGAAGGCCGGGATCGACGGCCGCAAGCTGACCCCAGGCATCCTGCCGATCGAGAACTGGAAAGGCGCACGCAATTTCGCCAAACGCTGCGGCACCATCATTCCCGATTGGGTCGAGCACGCCTTCGGCAATGCCGTGCGCGACGGCCGCGAAGACCTGCTGGCAACCGCGCTGTGCACTGAACTGTGCTCGGACCTGCTGGAGGGCGGCGTGGACAAGCTGCACTTCTACACGCTGAACCGGCCGGAGCTGACCCGCGACGTCTGCTTTGCCCTGGGTGTCACCCCCAAGGTTTCGCTTCAGAACGTGGCGTAAGCGTTGCGCAAAACGGCGCGCGGTTTCTAATGGCGGAAAAAGCCCCGCCAAGGACCCGCGCGCCATGTTCTATGCCAAACAGCCCTCTGACCTGCTGACGATTGAGCAGATTTCCCGGATCTCCGGCCTCGATTTCATGCGGGGCATCCTGGAGGGCCGCCTGCCCGGCCCGCCGATTGCCGAGACGCTGGGCTATCACCTGCACAGCGTGGAAGAAGGCCAGGTCGTGTTCCGCGGCACGCCGGAATTCCGTGTTACCAACCCGATGGGCACCGTACATGGCGGCTGGTACGGCACGCTGCTGGACAGCGCCATGGCCTGCGCGGTGATGACCAAGGTGCCGCTGGGGTCGGTCTACACAACGCTGGAATACAAGATCAACATTCTGCGGGCGATCCCGCTGGGCACTTTGATCGACTGCACCGGCACCATCGACCATGTGGGCCGCTCAACCGGTGTTGCGCATGGCGAGCTGCGCGGGGTTGAGGACGGCCGCCTCTATGCGACCGGCTCCACCACCTGCATCGTGATGAAAATCGCCTGAACCCGGCCATTGGATTTCTGCCCGCGGTCTTGCCGGCCGTATTTTTCCGATTATCTTCAGGCAGTAACCTGACAAGCAGCGGAAAGGCCGGCCATGCCGCCAAACTCTTTCGCGCGGGCTGCCACCGCCCGCATTCAAATCCTGGCCCCCGCCGCGGAGCTGGATTTCCTGGACAGCCAATCCGTTGTCCTGCCTGCGCAGATCACCCCGCTGGAGGCCTGGAACCTGATGCACGCGCGGCCGCTTCCTGGCCTGAGGCTGGCGTTTTGGCTGCGGGATGCGGTTTCCGCCTGCTTTGGCGTCAAACGCATCGGCGGCATCTCCAGCCAGCCGCACACGGGCGTGCGGACAGGTGACAAGCTGGACTTCTTCCTGGTGGAAGCCGTATCGGACACGATCCTGACCCTGACCGTGCGGGACAGGCACCTGGACGTGATGACCTGCCTGACTAGCAGCCGAGGCGTTCTGACCGTGACCTCCTCGGTCAAAACCCGCAACTGGTTTGGCCGGGCCTACATGATCCCTGTCCGGCCAGCCCACAAGCTGATCGTCGCGATGTCTTTGAAACGCCTGGAGCAGGCCCTGGAACGGCGCAGCGCCGCAAGCTGATCCGCTCCCCTTCCCGCCGCCTCTTGCCGGTAAACAGCACTGATCCGTTCACGCAGCTCAGCACACCAGCAGCGCCCGCCTGCGGTCCTCAGGTTTTGGAAAACATCGCCAGCCAGCCGCCGGAGGAAGCGGTGTTCTGCTTTCCCGCATCGACGCTGCTGTGCAGCCGCTCGCTGCCATCCAGCCCGACCCGGCGGCGGCTGCGCAGCAGAAAGATCTTGGCCCAGCCCTGCCAGGTGCCGACCGAGGGTGCCTTGGGGTCGACCGGAAAGCGCATGCGCCAATCGCTGGGCAACGGCAGGCCGCGCTCCTCGGCCTTTTCCAGCATCCAGATCAGCGAGACATTGGCCAGCGGCCGTGCTTCTTCAAACCCGCCAAGCTGGCCGCCCACATCGCCATGGGCGCCGCGGAACCAGACCTGTTCGACGTGGCCGTTCCAGCCCTTCGGGCAGTCCCATAACACCGGCTTGAACACGTCGCGGGTCTCATCCAGTGCGAGTGCGTGATAGCCGCTCTTGATATGCGGGCCCAATGTATGGTTGTGGAAATTGTGCTGCTTTTCCGCCCAGCGCCACAGCAGCGGCAGCCGCAGGCCCAGCGCCTTGACGGTGTCCCAGACGCCGACCATCTCGATCCCGACCTCGTCGTGGCAATGCGCGTTGGAGAAGGTGCCTGACGTCATGGAACGCCCGTTCAGCCGGTAGTGGCGGTAGGCGGTGCGGATGTTGCGCACGGTGGCGTGCTCCGCCTTCAAGAGGCCGATCCGGTCGATCACCCCGGCCAGCGACCGCACCGCATAGGCGCCGCGGGAATAGCCGAACAGGTAGATCTGGTCGCCGGGCCGGTACCGGGAAGCAAGATAGCCATAGGCGCGGCGGATCTGGCGGTTGATGCCGCGCCCCATCATCACGTCGGGCGCACTGCCCCAGCCCTTCCACTGAACGCCGGATTCGTAGAAGACTGAGACCTGCCCGCCCATCTGGCGGCACAGCCTGTACAGCTGGCCGGCGTGGGTTTCACGCCCCTCCTCCAGCGTCGACATGGTGCCATCCAGGATGATCACATGGGCCTGCGGCCCGCGCAGCTTGGTTTCGCCGGAATGCTCCGAGCGCAGCGGCCGTCCCAGCCACCCTAAAACCCTCTTACTCAGCTGCGTCAGAAACATCCCTAAGCACTTCCCAAATCCTCAGCGGGGTGAACGGCATGTCCACCTGCCGCACGCCGCGGTCCCAGACCGCGTCCTGCACCGCGTTTGCAACCGCTGCCAGCGCGCCGACGGTGCCCGCCTCACCGCAGCCCTTCATCCCCATCGGGTTTTGTGTCGAAGGCACCGGCTCGGAGGTAAATCCAATCATGGGAACGCCGCTTGCCCGCGGCAAGGCATAGTCCATGAACGAAGCCGTGAGCAGCTGTCCATCTGCATCATAGACAACCCGCTCCAGCATGGCCTGTCCCAGCCCCTGCGCCACCCCGCCGTGCACTTGGCCTTCGGCCAGCACCGGGTTGATCAGATTACCGAAATCGTCAACTACAGTGTAGCGCTCCACGGCGGAATTCCCAGTCTCCGGGTCGATCACGACCTCGGCAACATGGGCACCGTTCGGAAACGAGCGCCCCGGCAGCCGGGCCCGCGCCGCATGACGCTGCAGATCGAGCCGCCCTTGCGCGCGGGCCATCTCTGCCGCTTCCAGCATGGTGGGGGTCAGGTTGGAACCCGGTGCGCGGAAGGTTTCACCGTCGAATTCAACGGCCTCCTCCTCCACCCCCATCTCCTCTGCCAGGAAGGGGATGAAGGCAGCAATCATCGTCTCCACTGCCGCCAGCGTGGCATTTGCCTGGGTGGTGACGGAACGCGAACCGCCAGTGCCGCCGCCGGTGGCAATACGGTCGCTGTCGCCCTGAATGACCTGGATCTTTTCTGCCGGGATACCGCTCTGGTCGGCCAAGAACTGGGCATAGACGGTTTCATGCCCCTGTCCGTTGCTCTGCGTGCCGACATAGATATGCACCCGGCCGTCCTCCAGAAACTCCACCTCCGCGCTTTCCGAAGGATCGCCCAAAATGCTTTCGATATAGTAACACAGCCCGACGCCCCGTAACTTGCCGCGTTTACCATCTGCGGCGCGGCGGGCAGCGAATCCTGCGATATCAGCCTCTTGCGCGGCGCGGCTCAGGACCTTGCCAAAATCGCCCACGTCATAGCTCTCCCCGGTCACGGTGTCATAGGGAAACGCATCAGGCCGGATGAAGTTCCGCCGCCGCAGCTCCCACGGGTCCACGCCCAGCTCACGCGCGGCCCGGTCCATCGCCCGCTCCAGCACATAGATCGCTTCCGGCCGCCCGGCGCCGCGGTAGGCATCGACCTGGGTGGTGTTGGTATAGATCCCCTCCACCTGCAGCCAGGCGGTCTGAATGTCGTAGACGCCCGCGAGCACCCGGCTGAACAGCTGGGTCTGGATCGGCTGGCCGAAATGGGAGTTGTACGCGCCGAGGTTGCAGCGGGTAGTGACCCTGTAAGCGGTGATCTTCAGGTTTTCGTCAAAGGCCAGCTCCGCCAGAGAAGTCAGGTCGCGGCCGCCATTGTCGCTCAGCATCGCCTCAGAGCGGTCGGACATCCAGAACACCGGCCGGTCCAGTGTCCGGGCGGCATGGGCCACGGCGAAATACTCCGGATAAGGCATCGCCTTCATGCCGAAACCGCCGCCCACATCCGGGGTGGTGACTTTCACAGCGGCCTCGTCCAGCCCCATCTTGGCGGCGAGTTGGGACTTCATCGCCCAAACCCCCTGCCCGCCATAGCAGAAATGCAGCCGCCCTTCGGACCACTCGGCAAAACAGCCGCGCGGTTCCATCGAATTGACGATGATCCGGTTGTCCTCGACCTGCAGAGCCACGGTATGGACCGCGTCCTGGAACGCCGCCTCGGTCGCGGCTTCATCGCCCATGCCCCAGTCAAAGGCCTTGTTGTCCGGCACCCCGTCATGCAGCGGCTCACCGCCGGGCAGCACATCCAGCTTGACCGGCAGGTCGTCAATGTCCAATTCGATCAGCTCTCCCGCATCGCGGGCCTGATCCAGCGTCTCCGCAATGACCACGGCCACCGGCTCCCCGACATAGCGGACCCGATCGCGCGCCAGCATCGGGCGCTCGGGCGACGCGCCCTTGGTGCCGTCGCGGTTGGTCACCAGCGAGCCGTCCATCGAGGTATTGATGCCCGCGGCCTCCAGATCGGCCAGGGTGATCACCGCATGGACGCCGTCCGCCTCACGCGCGTCCTCCACATTGAGCCCAGAGATCACCCCATGCGCCACCGGGCTGCGCAGCACCCAGGCGCGCAAGGCATCCGCCGGGGCGGCATCCTCGATGTACCGCCCCTGGCCGGTCAGGAACCTGACGTCCTCGACCCGTTTTACCGGCTGGCTTTTCCCGAATTTTTCCATGCTCGCCCCCTGTCCGCGCTGGCTGCTGTTGCGGGGGCGAGACTACTGTCAGCGGGCCGCTTGTCCAGCCAGCTCGATCACCGTCGCCACGTCAGACAGGCCATAACCGTTGAATTGCGTGCTCATGGCGGAAGAATAAGCACCCAGCCCCGGAAACAGCACATAGTCCCCCGCGGCGCAATCGCAAGGCAGCGGCAGACCGTCCGGCAGCCGGTCAAGGCTGTCGCAGGTCGGGCCGAACACCACCCGCGGCTTGCGGACACCGCTGCGGTGAGTGCCGTCGGAGGCCACGACCTCAACCCGGCCCGGCAGGCCCATGTCGCGGATGTCGACCAGCCCGCCATAGATGCCGTCGTTCAGGAACACCACCCCGCCGTCCTTGCGCATCCCCTTGATGCGGGCGGCCAGGGTGAAGCTTTCGGAGACCATCGCCCGGCCCGGCTCGCAGATCAGCGTGGGCTTGTCCGCGCCAAACGCCTGATCCGCCGCCTTGCCGATGGCGGCAAAGACCTTCTCCAGATCCGGCGCCACGCCGTCGCGGTTGGCCGCGAACCCGCCGCCCACGTTCAGCCGCGCAATCCGCACGCCCGCCGCATCGACAATGCTTTTCGCCGCATGGACATATTCGACCCAGGCCATCTCATCTTCGCATTGGGTGCCCGGGTGGAAACACAGGGCGGGCGTCCAGCCCTTGGCCGCCACTTGCTTCAGCAGCTCCACCGCCTCCTCCGGCGCGGCGCCGAACTTGCTGCCGAAATCATAGGCCGCCCCCGCAACCGGCAGCGCAAAGCGCACGGCGATCTCGCAGGACCGCGGCACCGCGTCCAGCTTCTCCAGCTCGCTCAGCTCATCCACCGACCAGCTGGCAACGCCATGTTCGATCCCGGCGGCGATCTCCGCCTCGGACCGCATCGGGTTGTTGTAGTGCATGACCGCGTCGGGACTGGCGGCGCGCACTGCTTCCATCTCCGCGGGCGAGGCCACGTCAAAGGCGGTGATCCCCGCCGCCACCAGATTGGACAGGACAGCCGGGTGCGGGTTTGCCTTCACCGCATAGGTCACCAGACCGGGAAACCCCTGACTGAACCGCCGCGCCACCTCGTGCAGGACCCGCGGCGAGAAATACAGGATCGGATGATCCGGCGCGCTGCGGGCCAGGTGGGATTCAGGCGAAAGCCATAGCGGGGGAATCTGCTGCATCGTGTAACCCTCATTCGTTTTGCATATTTTCCGCGAGTTTCCCGTCGATTCCGCTCGTCACTCTGCCTATAGTGACGAAAACTTTCGTCATATCGCAGGCCAGACATGCAAACCGACGACACAGATCAGCGCCTTATAACCCTGCTGCGGGAGAACGCGCGCCGCCCGGTGGCCGAGATTGCCCGCCGCCTTGACCTTGCCCGCACCACCGTGCAGGCGCGGATCGAACGGCTGGAAGCCACCGGCGTGATCACCGGCTACACGCTCAAATCCTCCGACGCCGCCCGCCCGCCGCTGCAGGCCACGGTGCTGATGTCAATCGAACCGCGCTCCGGCCCGGAGGTGCTGGCCCGGCTGCGCAGACTGCCAGGGGTGGAGGTGGTGCACACGACCTCCGGCCGGTTTGATCTTTTGGCGCAAGTGGTCGCGCAAAGCACCGCGGAACTGGACGAAACCATCGACAAGATTGCGGAAGCCCGCGGGGTGCGCTCCTCCGAGAGCCTGATCCATCTGGCCACCAAGCTGGACCGCACCGGGCAGTAAGGCTCAGACGGTCCGCACGTAGTCCAGCAGCCAGTCCCGGAACAGCTTGGCAGCCGGGCGCATGGTGCCCCGGTCCGGGTAGATCAGGTGATAGGCCTCCTGCCCTGGCACTTCGACCTCCGGCAGGCAGCGCACCAGCCCGCTGGCGGCGGTCACCGCGTCAGAGGCAGGCGCCCGCGCCAGCGCTATTCCCATTCCCTGCGCCGACAGCTCCGCCGCCATCAGCGAGTTGTCGGCGAAGAAATAGCGTGCCTGCCCGTGGGAGAGCCGCAGATGCTCAAACACCTGCACCCAGCTGGCGCGGTGGGTGGACACCTCTATCAGCGGAAACCGGAACAAATCCTGCGGCGCCTGGATCAGCGCGGCAATCTCCGGCGGCGCAACCGGATAGAGCACCTCGCGCAGCAGTTCGTCCCCCTCGGTGCCGAACAGTGACGGGTTGCCAAAGACAATCTGCAGATCGGTGAACTGGTTGGCAAAATCCGCCGCCATATTTCCGGTGCTGAGCGCCAGGCTGACCTGCGGATGCGCTGCCTGGAACTGCGGCAGGCCCCGCGCCAGCACTCCATGGGCAAACAGCAATACCGACTGCACAAACAGCCGCTGCTCGCGGCTCTCCCCGAACAGGCCGGTGGTGGCGGTTTCCAGCATCAGAAGCGATTGCTGCACGGATGGCAGATAAGCCCGCCCTGCCTCTGTCAGCGTCACCGAATGGGCGTGGCGGTGAAACAGCGGCGTGCCCAGCTGCGTCTCCAGCGCCTTGACCTGCTGGCTGACCGCCGCCGCCGACATGTTCAGCTGCGCCGCTGCGCGGGCAAAGCTTTCGGTGCGCGCCGCCGCCTCGAACACGCGCAGCCAGTTGAGAGAGGGGATCCGGGTCGCCATACGCAGCAGGCTAAGCAGAACTTAGCCTAACCGGCAAGACATACCGTGCTGGGATTTCCCGCTTTCCGCCTAGGGTTTCCGGCAGCGAACAGACCCCGCGGCGGCAGCCGCACTTCCACCACCCACATGAGAGACGCGACATGACAGGTCCCGCCAACGCCCCGCGCCCCAAACGCAAGATCTGGAACTTCACACCCCAGCTGCCGATCCAGACCTCTCCCTATTGGGACTGGCCGATGAAGCCCCTGGCCTCGATCAGATACCTGCTGCAAAGCTGGAACCCGCTGGCACTGCGGGCGCTGCTGCTGATGTTTGCGATCATCACCTGGACCTTCTTCACCCCCTCGCTGGACCGCATCGCCACCTTCAGCTGGGACTGGGTGTTCGAGATCTGGTTCAGAAACTTCTGCATCCTGATGGTGGTGGCCGGCGGGCTGCATCTGGCGCTGTGGAAGTTCCGCACCCAAGCCGACGAATACCGCTATGACATGCGCCCGATGATGAAGGGCGCCAAGGTTTTCACCTTCAAGAACCAGGTCTGGGACAACATGTTCTGGACCTTGGGCCCGGCGCTCACCTTCTGGACCTTCTGGGAGAGCTTCATCCTTTACGCCTATGCCAACGGCTGGGTGACGATGATCACGCTGGAGAGCAATCCGGTCTGGTTCACGGTGATGACCGTCTTCATCCCGATCTGGGCGGGCTTCCACTTTTACTGGCTGCACCGGCTGCTGCATGTGGGCGTGCTCTATACCAAGGTGCACGCCTGGCATCACCGCAACATCAACACCGGCCCCTGGTCCGGCCTGGCGATGCACCCGGTGGAGAGCTTCTTTCTGATGTTCGACACCATGATTTTCTTCCTGCTGCCCTCGCACCCGGTGCACGCGATCTTCCTGCTGTTCCACCACGGGATCGGCGCCCCGGCGTCGCACGCAGGGTTCGAGCATGTGAAGTTCGGCAACAAGGCCAAGTTCCTGGTCGGCGACTTCTTCCACCAGCTGCACCACCGGTTCTTCGACTGCAACTACGGCACCTGGGAGACGCCCTGGGATGAATGGTTCAACACCTTCCACGACGGCACCGATGAGGGCAACGAAATGGTCAAGGAGCGCCGCCGCAAGATCTGGGCGGCCGAGTAGGCACACATCACAGCTAGACCGCCGGGCTGGCAACGGCCCGGCTTTCCCATTTGCACGACAGGGGAAACCCATGAAGAACATCTACACCTTCGGCCGCCGCCCGGCGCAGCGCAACTACACGGTCAAGGATCTGATCGACCTGAAGAAAACAGGTGAACGCCTGACCATGTGCAACCCGGCAAACGAGGCCGAGCTCCGGGCCTGCGTCGACGCGGGCATCGACCTCTTGACGCTGTGGGACGTGCATCTGGACATGGCGCGCGAAATCGCCCCCACCCATTTTGCCGGCACCGCGATGAACTGGGGCCAGTTCGCCACCAATGACGAGATCATGCGCCATGCCATCACCTGCATGGAGAACGGCGCCGACATGTATTTCACCAACCGCTCTTACGGCGTGGTAGAGATGCTCGCCAAGGAAGGCATCCCGGTGCAGGTGCACATGGGGCTGGTGCCCTCCCTCAGCCACTGGTGCGGCGGCCTGCGCGCCTTTGGCCGCACCGCGGAAGAGGCGATGCAGATCCACGACACCTTCAAACGCTACGAAAATGCCGGAGCCTTTGCCTGCGAGATTGAATGCGTGGCCGAGGATACCCTGCGGCTGCTGAATGATCGCACATCCATCGTCACCATCTCGCTGGGCTCGGGCAATGCGGGCGACGTGATCTTCCTGTTCACGGCCGATATCTGCGGCGAAGCGGAAAACCCGCCGCGCCATGCCCACGCCTTCCGCGACCTGGGCCGGCTGCACAGGCAGATGTACCGGGAACGGGTGGAGGCCTTGCAGGAGTTCCAGTCGGAAGTGCGCGCCAGGAACTTCCCTTACAAGGCTCAGGCGATACCGATGCGCGACGGCGAGCTGGAGAAACTGCACGAAGCGCTCGACAAGCTGTAACCTGAGAAAAGCGGTGCGCGCCCGCCCAGGCGCGCGCTGGCCTTAGCGCCTCCGGCGCCAATTGGGTATTTGGAACCAGAAAGAAGCAGCAAACGAAGTGCCCTTGCCCGCAGGCCGTCCGTCCGCCAAGGGATAGTCATGCCAGGAGCAAGGGCCGCTTCTTCCTGGTGCGGTCATCGGCTCCCCAGCCTGTACCGCATAGGGAGAGTGGCGCGATTCTGGTTAACGGAATCTTGCCGCTTCTTTCTGGTCTCAAATACCCAATAGCGCTCCGGCAGCCGCAGGCGGGCCGCTTGCGGCAGAATCCGCCTTCACCTTCCTGCCGCCATTCGGTAATTGAACGCCCAACTGCATGAGGGATCGAGACGCATGGCGATGGAAAAGACGTTCAACGCGGCTGAAGCCGAAAGCCGCCTTTACAAGGCCTGGGAAGACGCAGGCTGTTTCAAGGCAGGCGCAAATGCCAAGCCGGAGGCCTCCACCTACTGCATCATGATCCCGCCGCCGAACGTCACCGGCGTGCTGCACATGGGCCACGCCTTCAACAACACCCTGCAGGACATCCTGATCCGCTGGAAGCGGATGCAAGGCTACGACACCCTGTGGCAGCCCGGCACCGACCATGCGGGGATCGCCACCCAGATGGTTGTCGAGCGCGAGCTGGCCAAGACCCAGCAGCCGTCGCGCCGCGAGCTGGGCCGCGAGAAGTTCCTGGAGAAAGTCTGGGAGTGGAAAGAGAAATCCGGCGGCACTATCGTTGAGCAGCTGAAACGCCTCGGCGCCTCCTGCGACTTCTCCCGCACCGCCTTCACCATGGCGGGCGCGCAGGGTGATACCCGCGTGGGCCACGAGAACTCTCCCAACTTCCACGATGCCGTGATCAAGGTGTTTGTGGAGATGTACAACAAGGGCCTGATCTACCGCGGCAAGCGGCTGGTCAACTGGGACCCGCATTTCGAAACGGCGATTTCCGACCTCGAGGTGGAGAACATCGAGGTTGCGGGCCACATGTGGCACTTCAAGTACCCGCTTGCGAATGGTGCCACCTACACCTACGTGGAGAAGGACGCGGACGGCAACGTGATCCTCGAGGAGGAGCGCGACTATATCTCCATCGCCACCACCCGGCCCGAGACCATGCTGGGCGACGGTGCGGTTGCGGTGCACCCCTCGGATGAGCGTTACGCACCCATCGTCGGCAAGCTGTGTGAAATCCCGGTGGGCCCCAAGGAGCACCGCCGCCTGATCCCGATCATCACCGACGAATACCCGGACCCGGACTTCGGCTCCGGCGCGGTGAAGATCACCGGCGCGCATGATTTCAACGACTACCAGGTCGCCAAGCGCGGCGGCATCCCGATGTACCGCCTGATGGACACCAAGGGCCAGATGCGCGACGACGGCGCGTCTTATGCCGAGGCTGCGGGTATCGCCATGGCAGTGGCCAAGGGCGAACAGACCCTGAGTGAGAATGAGGCCGACACCATCAACCTGGTGCCGGACGACCTGCGCGGCCTGGACCGGTTCGAGGCGCGCAAACTGGTGGTGGAGCAGATCACCAGCGAAGGCCTGGCGGTGATGCACACCGTCACCAAGACCGATCCCGAGACCGGCGAAGACGTTGAGGTGCAGGAACCCTACGTCGAGAACAAGCCGATCATGCAGCCCTTTGGCGACCGCTCCAAGGTTGTCATCGAGCCGATGCTGACAGACCAGTGGTTCGTGGACGCGGAAAAGGTCGTCGGCCCGGCGCTGGATGCCGTGCGCAACGGCGATGTGAAGATCCTGCCGGAATCGGGCGAGAAGACCTATTACCACTGGCTGGAGAACATCGAGCCCTGGTGCATCTCGCGCCAGCTGTGGTGGGGCCATCAGATCCCGGTCTGGTATATCCCCGGTGAAGAGGACTGGTACCCGATCTGTGCCGCGACCGAGGAAGAGGCGCTGGAGAAGGCCCGGCTCAGCTCTGCCGAAGGCACGGAATTCCGCATCGTTGCCGATCAGCAGGAAGCGGCGCAGATCCTGGCCGAACAGATCAAGCTGATGGATGTCCAGGACGAAGGCGCGATCCGCAGCTTTGACGGGCCGATGCAGGTGCCGATGTTCCGCGACCCCGACGTGCTAGACACCTGGTTCTCCTCCGGCCTGTGGCCGATCGGCACCCTGGGCTGGCCGGACGCCACTCCGGAAATGGAGAAGTATTTCCCGACCTCGACCCTGGTCACCGGGCAGGACATCCTGTTCTTCTGGGTCGCCCGGATGATGATGATGCAACTGGCGGTGCTGGACGAAAACCTGCCGGTCAAAAAGCGCATCCCATTCGACACCGTCTACCTGCATGGCCTCGTGCGCGACGCCAAGGGCAAGAAGATGTCGAAATCCACCGGCAACGTGGTCGACCCGCTGGAGATCATTGAGGAATTCGGTGCCGACGCGCTGCGCTTCTCCTCTGCTGCGATGGCGGCTCTAGGCGGTGTGCTGAAGCTGGATATGGAGCGGCTCAAGGGCTACCGGAACTTCGGCACCAAGCTGTGGAATGCGGTGAACTTTGCCCATTTCAACAACGTCTATGATGCGGAAGTTCCGGCCTATGACTGCCCGGATGCGCAGGCTGCCGTGAACCAGTGGATCATTGGCGAGACCGCCAAGGTGCGGGTTGAGGTGGACGCGGCGCTGGAGGCCTACCGCTTCAACGACGCGGCCAATGCGCTTTATGCCTTTGTCTGGGGCAAGGTCTGCGACTGGTACATCGAGCTGAGCAAACCCCTGTTCAACTCTGAGGATGAGGCGGTGATCGCCGAAACCCGCCAGACGCTGGGCTGGGTGCTGGATCAGTGCATGATCCTGCTGCACCCGATCATGCCCTTCATCACCGAGGAGCTGTGGGGCAACACCGCCAAGCGCGAGAAGATGCTGGTGCATGCCGATTGGCCCACCTATGGCACCGAACTGGTGAACGCCGATGCGGATGCGGAGATGAACTGGGTGATCACCGCGATCGAAAACATCCGCTCCACCCGCGCGCAGATGCATGTGCCGGCGGGTGCCAAGATCCCGATGGTGGTGACTGAGTTCTCCGATCAGGCCCGCGCGGCCTGGGAGAAGAACGAGGCAATGATCAAGAAGCTGGCCCGCATCACCGCGCTGGAACAGGTCGAGAGCTTCCCCAAAGGCTGCGCCTCGGTGGCGGCCCCCGGTGCGTCCTTCGGCCTGCCGCTTGCGGATGTGATCGACGTGGATGCCGAAAAGGCGCGTCTTGAGAAGACCCTGGGCAAGCTGGCCAAGGAGCTGGGCGGGTTGCGCGGGCGGCTGAACAACCCGAAATTCGCGGCCTCCGCGCCGGAAGAGGTTGTGGCGGAAGCCCGCGAAAACCTCGCTGCGCGCGAAGAGGAAGAAGCCAAGGTCAAGGAAGCGCTGGCGCGCCTGGCCGAGATCGGCTGATCCCGGCCCTGCCGCTGCTGCAAGCATGGAACCAAAGCGCCCGCCTTTCCGGCGGGCGCTCCGTGTTCCGCTGCAGGGGCGGTGAAGCGAGCGCAATTGCCGGCGGAACGGGGAAATTCTTAACAACCGGCCCATTGTCTTTGCCGCGCTTTTGTTCCAGCCTGCGCTTAAACATAAAAAGAAGGGAGGCTGCAGCCTATGCCCAAGGGATACTGGGTGGCCCATGTGGATGTGAACGACATGGAGCGCTACAAGGATTACATCAATGCAAACGGCCCGGTCTTTGCCGAATACGGGGCGAAATTCCTGGTGCGCGGCGGCCGGAAGGAAGTACGCGAAGGGCAGACAAGGTCGCGCACGGTGGTGATCGAATTCAAGGATTTCGCTACCGCAAAAGCCTGCTATGATTCAGTGGCCTACCAGGACGCCAAGGCCTTGCGTGATCCTGTCTCCGCTGGTGATATGGAAATCATCGAAGGCTACGGCGAATAATCCCGCGCCCCGTTGCGCAGCTGACCGAGGTCACCGAATGCCCCTGCTCAAGAAATTCTTCCAAGCCTTCCGCCCCTCCGAACCGCCGGTCCTGCCCGATCCGGATGCTGAACTGGCGCTGGGGGCGCTGCTGGTGCGGGTGGCGCAGTCGGACCGCGAATACCAGCTGGAGGAGATCAGCCTGATCGACCGGATCCTGGCGCGGCTGTACCAGCACAACGCGATCGAGGCCGCCAAGGTGCGCGCCACTTGCGAGAAGCTGCACGCCGCGGCGCCGGAGACAGACACCTTCGGGCGGCTGATCCGCGAAACCACCGGGCTGGAAGAACGCCTTGCCGCGCTTGATGCGCTTTGGGAAGTGGTGCTGGCCGACGGCAGCGCCCACGAGGGTGAAGTCACCATCCTCGAGGACGCGCGCAAGGCGATGGGGCTGTCTTATGCCGACAGCCAGAAAGCCCGCAGCCGGGCCGAAGAAAAAATCGCCAGTGCGGCTGGAGAGCGCTGATGTTCCGGGAGCTTCTTCACCGCCTGCTGGAGCCTGCACCTGCCACGCTGGATGACGAGGGTGCCCGGCTGGCGCTGACGGCGCTGCTGGTGCGGATTGCCCGCTCCGACCACAACTATTCCGAGGTGGAGAAGGACCGCATCGACCGCATCCTGGCCGCCCGCTACGGGCTGGACACCGGCGGCGCGCTGATCCTGCGCGAACAGGCCGAGGCGATGGAGGCCGAAGCGCCCGACACCGTGCGCTTTACCCGCGCGATCAAGGACGCGGTGGCCTATGAGGACCGCACCGGCGTGATCGAGGCGCTCTGGCAGGTTGCCCTGGCCGACGGCCGCCGCGATGCGAATGAAGACGCGCTCCTGCGGCTGTCGTCCAGCCTGCTGGGAGTATCGGATGTGGACAGCGCAAAGGCGCGCAAACGGGCAGAGACTGCTTTATGATTGCTCATCTTGGAATGTACGACCGCCCGGAAACCGCTGCGGCAAACGACCGGTTCTGGGCATCGATCCGCGACCATCTTGGCGGCGGCCCCGAGCAGCTGACCCGCGGCGCCGATTTCTGGGAGGTCTGGAAATCGCCTGACCTGCTGCTGTCGCAAACCTGCGGCTGCCCCTACCGCACCCGGCTTTATGGCGAGGTGGAGCTGGTGGGCACCCCGGATTACGGCCTGCCCGGCTGCCCGCCCGGCTATTACAACAGCGTCTTTATCGCCCGCAAAGAGGACGCGGGCCAGCCGCTTGGCAGCTTTGCCGGGCGCCGCTTTGCCTATAACGAGGCGCTGTCGCAGTCTGGCTGGGCGGCGCCAATGATGCATCTGCATGACCGCAGCATCCTGCCCGGCGCGCTGGTGGAGACCGGCGGCCACCGGCTGTCTGCCGAAGCCGTGGCCGAAGGGCGTACCGACTTTGCCGCGCTGGACGCGCTGACTTGGGAAATGGTCCGCAAATACGATGGTTTCGCCGCGGGGCTGACGGAGATCGATCGCACCGAACCAACCCCGACGCTGCCCTATATCACCGCCCTGGGCGGCGACACCAAGGCGCTGTTTTCCGCCATTGAATCCGCCATCCACGGACTGGATCCGGAGACCCGCAGCCTGCTGCATCTGAATGGCCTGGAGCAGATCGCCCCCAGCGACTATCTGGCGGTGCCAACCCCGCCCGGCCCGGTGCTGACCGGGCAGCGCATTCGCGCCGCGGAGCTGACGTAACGGCCTCCTTCCAAAACGGCGGCACAACCGGTCATTTTGGCACCTGCGGTGCCAGCTTGTGCGGTTTGAACGTTGCATTCGGTCTTTTTTTCGGTCCAATAAGAACGAATTTCCACTCATAGGGACAAAGACACCTTGACCGACACAACGCCCGTTCTGCAAATCCGCGGCCTGCACAAATCCTATGGTGAGCTGGAAGTGATCAAAGGCGTGGATATCACCGCCCACAAGGGTGACGTGGTCTCGCTGATCGGGTCTTCGGGGTCGGGCAAGTCGACGCTTTTGCGCTGCTGCAACCTGCTGGAGGACAGCCAGCAGGGCGAGATCCTGTTCAAGGGCGAACCAGTCACCTGGACCGGCCAGGGGCTGAACCGCCGCCCCTCCGACGCCAAGCAGATCCTGCGCATCCGCACCAACCTCAGCATGGTGTTCCAGCAGTTCAACCTGTGGTCCCATATGACCATTCTGCAGAACGTGATGGAGGCGCCGGTCACCGTGCTGGGCCGCGACAAGGCAGAGGTCGAGGAAAAAGCCCGCTACTACCTGACCAAGGTCGGGATCGGCGACAAATGCGATGTCTACCCGGCCCAGCTGTCCGGCGGCCAGCAGCAGCGCGCGGCGATCGCCCGCGGCCTGTGCATGGAGCCCGAGGCGCTGCTGTTCGATGAGCCCACCTCTGCGCTGGATCCGGAACTGGAACAGGAAGTGATCAAGGTGATCAAGGATCTGGCTGCCGAAGGCCGCACCATGATGATCGTGACCCACGACATGAAAATGGCCGCCGATGTCTCCAGCCACGTCGTCTTTTTGCACCAGGGCCTGATCGAAGAGGAAGGCACGCCGGACGAAGTGTTCGGTGGCACCCGCTCCGAGCGTCTGCGCGCGTTCCTGTCCTCGACCCGCCACGCGCATTGAGCAATAACTAACAAATCCAATAACCAAACAGAACGGGAGTTAACTATGAAATCACTGATCCTTGGCACCGCCGCCCTGGCGCTGACCGCGGGCATGGGCCTGGCGGACACCGTGCGCATGGGCACCGAAGGCGCCTATGCGCCTTGGAACTTCGTCAACGACGCGGGCGAGATCGACGGCTTCGAGCGTGAGCTGGGCGACGAGCTGTGCAAGCGTGCCGAGCTGACCTGCGAGTGGGTCAAGAACGACTGGGATTCGATCATTCCGAACCTGGTCTCCGGCAACTACGACACCATCATCGCCGGCATGTCGATCACCGACGAGCGTGACGAGGTCATTGACTTCACCCAGCCCTACACGCCGCCGGATCCGTCCTCCTATGTCGCCCAGTCCACTGACGTTGATCTGGAAAACGGTGTGATCGCGGCCCAGGCCACCACCATCCAGGCCGCCTTCATCGCTGAGCAGGGCTGGACCCTGGTCGAATTCGCAACCCCGGAAGAAACCGTCGCAGCTGTGCGCAACGGCGAAGCGGACGCGGTTCTGGCCGACAAAAGCTTCCTCGATTCCGTCATCGGCGATGATCTGGTGATGCTGGAGCGCACCGAATCGCTTGGCGGCGGTGTCGGCATGGGCTTCCGTGAATCCGACGCAGAACTGCGCGGCAAGTTCGATGCGGCGATCCAGTCGATGAAAGACGACGGCTCGCTGAACGAACTGATCGCCAAGTGGGAAGTGTCCTCCCAGTGGTAATCTGATCCTGTTTCAGGATCTTGCAGGCCCGCCGCTGCGGCGCGCGGGCCTCATTCATTCTCTTCCGGTGCACATTGCGCCGGGCACGACCGGAGAAAGACAGGCTCAAACATGTTTTCCTACTGCACGGACCCATCAACGCTTGAGGGGCTGAGCTGGCTCAGCTGCTACCTGACCACCGGCAAGCATGTGAACCTCTATATCTCGGTTGTCGTGGTTCTGGTCCTGCTGGCCATCACCGCCCCGGTTGCGCTGCTGTTCGGCTTTGGCGCCGCCAGCGCCGCCCGCTCCAAGTTCCCGCCGCTGCGCTGGTTCGGCAAGGGTTATACCAGCATCGTGCGCGGCGTGCCGGACATTGCCTTCTTCCTGTTTTTCGTCATCGCGCTCGACCAGGCGTTCGAGTGGATGCGCCACAAGGTGAAATGCCCCGACTGGGATCAGCCGATCCGCCAGGGCATCGACTTTGTGGTCTGCGACGCGGCCAAGCTGCCGCTGTCGTCCGCCCCGCAGTGGGTGCATGAAACCTACGGCTTCTTCCTGGCGGTGCTGACCTTCTCGATCGTTTTCGGGGCCTTTGCCGCCAACGTTCTTTACGGCGCCATGCGGGCCGTGCCGCGGGCCCAGATCGAAACCGCCGAAGCCTATGGCATGACCCGCCGCCAGGCGTTCTGGCGCATCCTGGTGCCGCAGATGTGGGTCTATGCGCTGCCGGGGCTGTCGAACCTTTGGATGGTGCTGATCAAGTCCACCCCGCTCTTGTTCCTGCTGGGGGTCGAGGACATCGTCTATTGGGCCCGTGAACTGGGCGGCACCAAGACCGCGCGCTTCACCGACTACCCGCACCCGAACTGGCATGTCTGGTACTTTGCCGCGCTGCTGGTGTTCTACCTCTGCTTCACCAAAGTGTCCGAAGTGGTGCTGGACCGGATCATGAAGCGCCTGACCAAAGGCCAGGCCACTGCGGGTGGCGAAGCACAAAGAAAGGCAGCGGCATGAGTTGCGTTGAAACCATCCAGGCCTATGCCTTCCGTTCCCTGGGTTTTGGCGAACGGCTGCTGCCGCGCGGCGAGTATACCCTGTGCGAGCATTTCACCCTGATCGGCTCCGGCCTGATCTGGAATGTCTACTTCGGCGTGCTGGCGCTGATGACCGGTTTCTTCCTGGCGGTTGCCCTGGCGGTCGGCAAGTCCAGCCCAAACCCGCTGTGGCGCAAACCGGCGGAGTGGTTCATTTTCGTGTTCCGAGGCAGCCCGCTGTTCATCCAGTTCTTCTTTGCCTATGCCTGCTTCCTCAGCCTCAAGAGCGTCTCCAGCTTCTTCGACCCGTTCACCTCGGCCTGGCTGGGCGCACTGGTCGTGCTGTTCTTCAACACCGCCGCCTACTCCGGCGAAATTTTCTATGGCGCGCTGCTGTCGATCCCCAAGGGCGATATCGAGGCCGCCGACGCCTATGGCATGACCGGCTGGACCCGGTTCCGCCGCATCACCTTCCCGACAATGCTTCGGCTGGCCTGGCCCGCCTACACCAACGAGGCGATCTTCCTGTTCCACGCCACCACACTGGTGTTCTTCTCCGGCTTCCCGGCCTGGCGGCAGCAGGGCGATGCGCTCTATTATGCCAACTATTTTGCCGACAAGACCTTCAACCCGTTCATCCCCTACCCGATCCTTGCGTTCTACTTCATCCTGCTGACGCTGGTGATCATCGCCGTCTTCGGCCTGGTGAACAAACGGCTGAACAAGCACCTGCCCCAGGAACGGCGGAGAAAATTTCGCTTGCGTCCTAATCTGATCCGGTAGTATCCATTATTTGATCAAATTCACAGCCGGGCCGACTGACCGCGGAATCCTGCGAGTTCATGGGCAAAATCCAGGCTACGCTGGATTATGATCAAAAAATTGGACCAGGGGTGAAAAGCTGCCCCGGCCCTGCTGCGCCCCGTCCGGGGGCGCCTGAGGCCGGCGGTGCCCCCGAAACCGTCAGGTGATTGGATGAAGAACTGGCTCAGGAAAAACCCGCACGTGCGCACCATCCGCGTTGCGGCGGCGGACATCAACGGTCAGGCCCGGGGCAAGCGTGTCCCTGCCCGCTTTGCCGACAAGGCGGTCGAGGAAGGCACCCGCTTTCCGCTGTCGGTTCTCAACCTGGACATCTGGGGCGAGGATATCGACGACAGCCCGCTGGTATTCGAGACCGGCGATGCTGACGGGGTTCTGAAGCCGACCGAGCGCGGCTTTGTGCCGATGCCCTGGCTGGAATCGCCCTCCGCCCTGCTGCCGATCTGGATGTACCGCGAAGACGGCCGCCCCTATGACGGCGACCCGCGCCATGCGCTGCGCGCCGTGGTCGACCGCTACAAGGAACTGGGGCTGACCCCGGTGGTCGCGGTCGAGCTGGAATTCTTCCTGATCGACGACAGCGGCAAGAACCTGCAGGTGCCGACATCGCCCCGCTCCGGCAAGCGCCGCAAGGCGGCGGAGACCATGTCGATCCGGGCGCTGGACCAGTTCGACACCTTCTTCACCGACCTCTATGACGCCTGCGAGGATATGGACATCCCCGCCGACACCGCGATTTCCGAGGCGGGCCTGGGCCAGTTCGAGATCAACCTGATGCACGGACCCGACGCGCTGCGCGCCGCTGACGACGCCTGGCTGTTCAAGATGCTGGTCAAGGGGCTTGCCCGCCGCCACGGCTTTGCCGCCAGCTTTATGGCGAAACCGTATGAGGATTACGCCGGCAACGGCCTGCACACCCATTTCTCGGTGCTGGATCAGGACGGCAACAACATCTTTGACGATGGCGGCCCCAAGGGCACCGATGCCATGCGCCATGCCGTCGGCGGCTGCCTGAAGGCGATGAGCGATTCCACCCTGGTCTTTGCGCCGCATGGCAACAGCTATGACCGGATGGTCCCGGGCGCCCACGCCCCCACCGGCATCTGCTGGGCCTACGAGAACCGGACCGCCGCCATCCGCGTTCCCTCGGGCAGCCCCAAGGCACGCCGGATCGAGCACCGCTTTGCCGGCGGCGACGTGAACCCCTACCTGATGCTGACCGCCATCCTTGGGGCGGCGCTCTACGGGATCGAGAACAGGATCGAGCCCTCGGAGCCGATCACCGGCAATGCCTATGCGCTCGACCTCCCGCAGGTTCCCAACACCTGGCAAAGTGCCATCGACGCGTTCGAAAACTCGGACATCATCCCGCATTTTTTCTCTGCCGAGATGATCCGCAACATGGTGCTGACCAAGCGCCAGGAGCTGCACTACATGGAAGAGCTCACCCCGGAGGAGCGGGTCGAGATCTACCTGGATACGGTCTGACGGCCGCTTGCCCGCCGTCCTGGCGGCGGGCTACCTTCCGCGCAGCACGCAATCTGATACTGGTGACTTATGAAAATCGGCATCCTGCAAACCGGCCACTCCCCCGAAGACCTGTTTGGCCCGTTCGGCGATTACGACGCCATGTTCCGCGACATGCTGGACGGCAACGGGTTCGAGTTTCAGACCTGGGCCGTGGTCGACGGCATCTTCCCGGATGGCCCCCAGGACGCCGACGGCTGGCTGATCACCGGCTCCAAGCACGGCGCCTATGAGGATCACGCCTGGATCCCGCCGCTGGAGGATCTGATCCGCGCCATCAACGCGCGCAAGCAGCCGCTGGCCGGCATCTGCTTTGGCCATCAGATCATCGCCCAGGCGCTTGGCGGCAAGGTCGCCAAGTTCGAGGGCGGCTGGGCCGTGGGCCGCGTCACCTACCAGACGCAGGACGGCCCGCTAACCCTGAATGCCTGGCACCAGGACCAGGTTGTGGAGCTGCCCGGCGGGGCCCGTATTCTTGGCGGAAATGATTTCTGCCGGAACGGCATCCTGGCCTATGGCGAACACATCATCTCCTGGCAGCCCCACCCTGAATTCCCCAGCGCCTTTGTTGGCGGCCTGATCGAAAAACGCGGCCGCGGTGTCGTGCCGGACGATCTGCTCGACCGCGCCGCAGCCGATCTGGACGCCCCCGTGGACAACCCCGAAATCGCAACCTTCCTCGCAGAGTTTTACAGGAAAGAGAGGACCTAATGTCAGCCTGGCTCGACGCCCTTCCCGAAGCAGCAAAAACCTATCTGGAGGGCCGTCGTCTCGACGAAGTTGAATGCGTTATCTCGGACCTTCCCGGTATCGCCCGTGGCAAGGCGGTACCGGCATCGAAGTTTGCAAAGACCGATTATTTCCATCTGCCGGACAGCATCTTCTACCAGACCATCACCGGGGACTGGGCCGATGCCGCGGACGAGGACGGCTGGATCGAAAAGGACATGACGCTGAAGCCGGACATGTCCACCGCGACCGCCGCACCCTGGACCGGCGACTGGACCCTGCAGGTGATCCATGACGCCTATGACCGGCACGATCAGCCGATCCCCTACAGCCCGCGCAACGTGCTGAAGCGCGTGGTGCAGCTGTACCGTGACAGGGGCTGGAAACCGGTGGTGGCACCGGAAATGGAGTTTTTCCTGGTCGCGCGAAACATCGACCCGGCCAAGGAGATCGAGCCGATGATGGGCCGCTCCGGCCGCCCGGCTGCGGCACGGCAGGCCTATTCGATGACCGCGGTGGACGAGTTCGGCCCGGTGATCGACGACATCTACGACTTTGCCGAGCACCAGGGGTTTGAGATCGACGGCATCACCCAGGAAGGCGGCGCCGGCCAGCTGGAGATCAACCTGCGCCACGGCGATCCGGTCAAGCTGGCGGATGAGGTGTTCTACTTCAAACGGCTGATCCGCGAGGCGGCATTGCGTCACGACTGCTTTGCCACCTTCATGGCCAAGCCGATCGAGGATGAGCCGGGCTCAGCCATGCATATCCACCATTCGGTGATCGACCTGGAAACCGGCCAGAACATCTTCTCCGGCCCGCAGGGCGGCGAGACGGATGCGTTCTACAACTTCATTGCCGGTTTGCAGAACCACCTGCCCGCAGGCCTTGCGGTCATGGCGCCCTACGTGAACTCCTACCGCCGCTACGTGAAGGACCACGCCGCGCCGATCAACCTGGAATGGGCGCGCGACAACCGCACCACCGGCATCCGCATCCCGCTGTCCGGCCCCGAGGCGCGGCGGGTGGAAAACCGCATCGCCGGCATGGACTGCAACCCCTATCTGGGCATCGCCCTGTCGCTGGCCTGCGGCTACCTTGGCCTGGTCAACGAGGAACGCCCGCGCAAGCAGTTCAAGGGTGACGCCTATGAAGGCGACGGCGATATCCCGCAGGTGATGGGCCAGGCGCTGGACCTGTTCGACGAAGCCACGGAGTTGCACGAGATCCTGGGGCCTGAATTTGCCCGGGTCTATTCCGCCGTGAAGCGGGCGGAATACGAGGAGTTCCTGCAGGTGATCTCGCCCTGGGAGCGCGAGCATCTGCTGATGAACGTGTAAGAACTCCGGCGCTGCGCTCCGGTGCAGCGCCAGTGCAATTGAGTATTTTTGCAAAGAAGAAGTGCAGGCTGTCCGAGCGGGCATCTGCACTCAAAAGAGGTGCGCGATGGGGATGAACCTGCTCTATTCCAATGACCGCAAGGGCGAATACCCGAACAGCTGGTATGCGGCAACCGCCATTCCGATGGAGCGCTTTGCGGCCCTCCAGGGGGAGGTGAAGGCGGATGTCTGCATCGTTGGCGGCGGCTATACCGGCCTGTCCGCGGCTCTGCACCTGGCGGAAGCCGGAATGTCCGTGGTGCTGCTGGAAGCGCAACGGGTGGGTTTTGGCGCCTCCGGGCGCAACGGCGGCCAGCTTGGCAGCGGCCAGCGGATGGACCAGGAAGGGCTGGAAGCGCTGATGGGCGGGCCGGAGGCGCAGAAGCTCTGGCAATTGGGCGAGGATGCCAAGGACCTGGTGAAATCGCTGATCGCGCGCCACGGCCAGGACTGCCATCTGAAGCCCGGCGTCGCCTGGACCGCCTTCTCCGAAAAGGAAGCGGCAGAGCTGCACGACTATGGCCGCCACCTGCAGGACCGGTACGGCTACAGCAGCATTGAGCTGCTCGACAAGGACGCCTGCTGGGCCATGTGCCCCTCGCCCGCCTACAAGGGCGGCATCCTGGATCATGGTGCGGGCCACCTTCACCCATTGAACTATGCTTTCAGCCTGGCCCGTGCCGCCGCCGCGGCAGGCACCAGGATTTTTGAAGGCAGCGAAGTTCTGGACATCCAGGACGGCGCCAAGCTGCGCATCCGCACTGCGGGCGGCAGCGTCACCGCCGATCACCTGATCCTTGCCTGCAACGGCTACCTGGGCGGGCTGAACGGGCAAGTGGCTGCGCGGGTGATGCCGATCAACAATTTCGTGGTGGCCACCGAGCCGCTGGGAGAGGACGCCGCCCGGGTCCTGACCCGCGACGTGGCGGTGGCCGATACCAAATTCGTGGTGAACTACTTCCGCCTCAGCCATGACAAGCGGCTGCTGTTCGGCGGCGGCGAAAGCTATGGCTACCGCTTCCCGGCCGACATCTCTGCCACCGTGCGAAAGCCGATGACGGAGATCTTCCCGCGCCTGAAAGACGTGAAGATCGACTACGCCTGGGGCGGTACTCTGGGCATCACCATGAAGCGGATGCCGTACCTGGCGCGGCTGGCACCCAACGTGCTGACCGCCTCCGGCTATTCCGGCCACGGCGTCGGCACCGCAACCCATGCAGGCCAGCTGATGGCCCAGGCCATCCGGGGCGAGGCCGAAGGCTTTGACACCATGGCCCGCGTCCCTGCACCGCGCTTCCCCGGCGGGCCGCGGATGCGCTCGCCGCTCCTGGTGCTGGCGATGACCTGGTTTGCCCTGCGCGACCGGCTGGGGGTCTAACCCCAGCGCCTGAGCCGGTTTCCGCGCAACTTCGCAACAGTTGTGTGAAATCTCGCCGGGGGCGGCAAATTCCGCCGCGTCCGGTCTTGGCATCCGCAGTGCTTAGTTTTACGTTTCCTGAAGAAACAATTCAGGATTTTGAAATATGGCCCTGCCGCCCAACGTTCATGACGCTGAACCCATTCCCGCAGCCGCCCGCGAGGCCATCGACGCGCTGATGCAATCCGGCGATCTCTTCCGCTATACCGCGCCCGAAGATGCGCCGGTCACGCTGCTGGAACAGGAATACGCCGAACTTCTGGGCAGCAAGTATGCGCTGGCGGTCTCCTCCTGCTCCGCAGCATTGTTCCTGTCGCTGAAAGCGCTTGGCCTGCCGCGCGATGCGCGGGTGCTGATCCCCGCATTCACCTTTGCCGCCGTCCCCTCCTCGGTCGTTCATGCCGACTGCGTGCCGGTGCTGTGCGAGGTGGGTGAGAATTACCGCATCGACATGGGTGATTTCGAGGCCAAGCTGGACGGCGTGCAGGCGGTGATCATCAGCCACATGCGCGGCCATACCTCCGACATGGATGCGATCATGGCGCTGTGCGATGCCCGCGGCATCCCGGTGGTCGAGGACGCGGCCCATTCGCTGGGCACCACTTGGAACGGCCGGAACATCGGCACCATCGGCAAGGTGGGCTGCTTCTCGTTCCAGTCCTACAAGATGGTCAACGCCGGCGAAGGCGGCATCCTGATCACCGACGACGCCGACCTGATTGCCCGCGCCGTGATCATGTCCGGCGCCTATGAGCGCAACTGGAAAAAGCACAAGGGCCCGCATGGGGAAAACACCCCGGACCTGGAACAGGCCTTTGCCAAGTGGCAGAACCAGCTGCCGCTCTATAACCTGCGGATGAGCAACCTGTCGGCGGCCGTGATCCGCCCGCAGCTGCCGGAGCTGGCGCGCCGGGTGCGCGACGGGCTGGCCAACCACGACTACGTGGCAGAGCGGCTGAACGGCTCGCCCTTCTTCCACGTGCCGGAGCCGCTGGGCCCGGAGCGCCGCGCGCCGGATTCGATCCAGTTCAACCTGGTGGGCCTCAGCGAGGAGCAGACCCGCGCCTTTGCCATCGCCGCCGAAGCCAAGGGTGTCAAGGTGCAGGTCTTTGGCCTTTCCACCGACAACGCCCGCGCCTTCTGGAACTGGCAGTTCCTGCGCGACGTGCCCGACCTGCCGCAAACCCGCGCAATGCTGATGAAGGCCTGCGATGTGCGGCTGCCGGTGCGGCTGACCCGGGCGGAGCTGGACGTGATTGCGGACATCCTGCTGGGTGCGGTTGAAGAAACCATGGGCAAGGCCGCCGCCTGAGACGCAGCCAAAACCTGACAGTTGCAGCCCCGGCCCCGCGCCGGGGCTTTTTCGTGATTGCAATCCTGGGATGTGCCGTCCACCTTGCCGCCTATGAAAGCTCCGGCCAAATTCAAGCGGCGCCCGGCAACCGCGCTGGTTGCCATGGCAAACTCCCTGAGCATGGGGGATGCCGTCCCCAAAGGCGAACTGACCCAGATCATTAGCGCGGTGGTTTCGGACCAGGCGGAACGGGCTGCCCTGCTGGCCGCGATCCGCGTGTCCAATGACCCGGACAGCGGTCTTGCCGTGGCCGACCTGCTGACCGCCTTTGCCTCTGAGGCCGCAGAGGCTGAGGCCCAGGCCCGCGACGCGGATCAGGTCATCGGCCAATGGGCACAGCGGCTGGCAGCCGGCGCGCTGCTGGCGGGCTTTGGTGCGGCGATTGCCGGCACCGTAACCGGCGGGCTCGCCTTCGGCCTCACCCTCCTGTCGTTTTCGGGCTTTGTATTTGCAACCGCCTCCAGGATCGGCGGACGGCTGAGAATGCGCCGCCACGCACAGGCACGCGACAGCGCCGAGTCCCTTGCCCGCCACGTCCTGGAAGCCGGCAAACTCAGGCATGACGGGAAGTGATATGGAATTTTCAGCTTTCCTCGCCTATATTGGCAGCGCAACCGGAGAAACGCATGTTTGAAGCCATGGGACTTGAGACAGTCATCGTCAGCACGATCATCGGCGCCTGCGCCCTGTCTTTTGGCGCCAGCGCCTATCTGTACCTGCGCGCGCGTCCCGCGCCGGAGGCAAAGACTCTGGACGAGATCGTCAAGAACGCCCCGTATCACCGGCTGCATAACGTGCTGAAGGTTGAAGCCGGCTCCTGATCCGCCCCGGCGTCAGACTGCGCAAAAAGTAAGCCCCCGCCAAACTGGACCGGGGGCTTTGCTGTCAGTGCTCGCCGAAAAACCTCACTTCATCTTCGACAGCTTTTCCTGCAGCGCCGCCAGCTGCTTCTTGATGTCGTCCAGATCCTCGCCGCCGCTTTCGGACTTTTCATCCTCCTGCGCGCCGCCGCTCCAGCCCGCCGTGCCGAAACCGCCGGTCATCGCCTTCAGGAATGCTTCCTGCTGCGCCTTCATCGCCTCGAACCCCGGCATCTTGGACATCGGGTTCATTGCGTTCATGTTCTCCATCATCTTCGACTGGCTCTCGCGCAGCATGTCGAATGAGGTCTGCAGGAACTGCGGCATCACTCCGCCGCCGGGCACCATGTAGCTGCGCACCAGATCGTTCAGCACATTCACCGGCAGCACGTTCTCGCCGCGGCTTTCATGCTCGGCAATGATCTGCAGCAGATACTGCCGGGTCAGGTCATCGCCGGTTTTCAGATCGACGATCTGCACCTCGCGGCCATCCCGGATAAACCCCGCGATATCTTCCAGCGTGACGTAATCGCTGGTCTCGGTGTTATACAGCCTGCGGCTTGCATACCGTTTGATCAGCAAGGGTTTGTCCTGTTCTGCCATGTGCTCCCTCCCCGGTCATGACGCATCGCAGCAAAGCCTATGCCACTGCAGAACAAAAGGGAAGCCTCAGCGCTGTTTCCGCAACAATAGTTCCCGTCAAAATCTCAGGCAGGCGGCCGCAACAACCCTTGACCTGAACCTTGCTTGAGCTTTTACAGATCTGTCCTGCAGTCCAAACCGCAGCAGGAGCGCATAGAAATGAAAGTTCTGATTCTCGGCGGCACCGGCTCCATCGGCGCTGCCGTCACCTGGGAGCTGGTCCGCAGCGGCCATCAGGTCACCGGCCTCAGCCGCTCGGCGGCCTCCGACCGCAAACTGGAAGCGATGGGCGCCTGCCCCCTGCGGGGCGATCTGCGCAGCCCCGGCTGCTGGGTCCGGGAGGTTGCCAGGACCGATGCGCTGATCCAGCTGGCCGCCACCTTCGATGATGACATGGCCGAGGCGGACACCACCGCCATCGCTGCCATCCTGCGCCAGGCCGCCCTGCGCCCGGAGCCGCTGCGGCTGATCTACACCGGCGGCTGCTGGCTCTATGGCGCCACCGGCAACCGGGTCGCGGATGAGACCAGCCCGCTGCGGCCGATCAAGCCCTTTGCCTGGATGCAGGAGAACGGCGAAACGGTTCTGGCGTCCCCCGCCCTCACAGCCGCAGTGCTGCATCCGGCGATGGTCTACCACGAGGACGGCGGTGCCTTCTCCCGCTACCTGGAAGCCGCCCGCAGCGGCAAGCCGTTCGAAATCTGGGGCAGCATCGCCACCCGCTGGCCGCTGGTGCACCGGGCGGATCTGGCCCGCGCCTACCGGCTGCTGCTGGAACAGCCGCAGCTCACCGGCCATTTCAACGCCAGTGCCGAAACCGGCGTTCCGGTGGCGGAGATCACCGGGGAGATTGCCCGCCGCCACGGGCATGATGCGAGCTATGTGGTGCGCAGCCTGAAACATGTGCTGATCAAATACGGCGCTTGGGCCGAGGGTCCGGCGCTCGATCAGCAGATGGCCTCGCACAGGCTGCGGCGCCTGACCGGCTGGAAATTGCAGCACTTAAGCTTCCGCGATGCACAATTTTGACGCTAACACGGAATATTCTGACCCAGGGTCACGACTTTCCGCACCTAAAAGGCAGCAAAAGATTCTCAATGTGATACAATTGACGTCAGGTCTTTCGAGTCTGTGGTGTCGGGGAAAATGGCTGACCAAGGGGACAGGCAAAGACAAGCCGCCATACTGATCGCTGACGTGGCCGGATACTCCGCCTTGGTTGAGGCACGGGAATCCGAAACCATCGCGGCGGTCCGTGATCTGGGCAACCGTATCATCGCCCCGGTTGCGCAGGAGCACGGAGGACGGCTTGTCAAAACAGTGGGGGACGGCTTCCTGCTGGAGTTCCCGGCTTCCGCACGGGCGGTCAAAGCGGCGATGGCAATTGCCGGCAACGCGGCGGCCTTCCGCAACGGCCCCCGCGGGCTGAACCTGAGACTGCGGATGGGTATCCATTCAGGCATGGTGTTCCCCTCGGACGATGACCTGCTGGGCAATTGCGTCAATATCGCCGCCCGCCTGCAAAGCCTCGCCGCGCCCGGGGAAATCTGCATCTCTGGCACCGTGCATGAACAGGTCCGCGGCAAGGTCGGCGCGGCCTTCGACGACCTGGGATTGCAGCAGGTCCGCAACGTTTCAGAGCCCGTGCGCATCTTTCGCATCACCGGCAATTCCCTGCCCGCGCTGGACCCCGAAGGCCCCTCGCCCGAGGCCTCGGTGGCGGTGCTTCCCTTTGCCAGTACCTCACCCGCCAGCGCCGAAACCGAAACCATGGCGCAGACGCTGACCGAGGACATCACCATTGGCCTGTCCCGGTTCCGTGCGCTGCGCGTCGTCTCCCGCAATGCGGCATTGCGCTTTGCCGGCAGCACCGCCGGGTCGTCCGTGGTGGCTTCCGAGCTTGGCGTCCGGTTTCTGGCCGAAGGCAGTATCCGGCAACTGACCGGCAAGCTGCGGATCACGGTCACGCTTTCGGACGGCGCCAGCGGCCTGTCGCTGTGGAGCGGCCGCTATGACCGGTACCTCTCGAACGATTTCTCTCAGCAGGACGCCCTGGCCTCTCAGATCACCCAGACCCTGGCGACGCAGCTCCAGTCCATTGCCCGGCAGAAATCCGCGGCGCTGGCGGCCAAGGGCGGCGCTCCGACCGCGCGGGAGCTGGTGATGCAGGCCAAATCCGTCATCCTGGACTCCCGCAGCAGGCTGAAGCAGTGCCGGGAGCTGTACCAGCAGGCCTGTGATGCCGACTTCGGCAGTGCGGCCGCCTATTCCGGGCTGGCGCTGACTTATCTGGTGGAATGGATGAGCGGCTGGGGCCTGTCGGTGGAACTGACCCTGGACAAGGCCTTTCCGCTGCTGCGCCATGCCGCCAGGATCGATCCGCTCGACAGCGTTGCGCAGCGCAGGCTCGCCGTCATGCATCTGTGCAAGGGAAACTTCGCCCCGGCAGAGGACCACTTTCAGCGCGCCCTGATGCTGAACCCCAACGACACCGATGCAATGGCCTTCCGCGGGCTGTCGCTGATCTACCAGGGCCGGCCGGAAAAGGCGCTGAAGGAACTGGATCAGGCGACATCTCAGAACCCGTTCCACCCGACCTATTTCCACTGGTTCCGGGGGCTCGCGCTGTACATGTGCCGGGTCTATGAACCGGCGGTTTCCGAAGTGAACAAGGCGATCGAGCTGTTCCCGGGCTTCCCGGCGCCGCACCGCCATCTTGCCGCCTGCTATGCCCAGCTGGGAGACAGGCCCGCCGCGGCGCGGGAATGCGGGCGAATCCTGGAGCTTGAGCCCAAATTCTCAGTGGCCCGCATCAGCGAGACGCTGCCGTTTGCCAGGGCGGAGGACCTGGAGCATTACTGCGACGGTCTGAGGCGCGCCGGGCTGCCTGACTGACCCCCCGGCATGACCCCTGAAATGCAAAAGGACAGGCCTTGCGGCCTGCCCTTCTTCACGGTCCAGCTCCGTCAGGGAGGAGAGCGAGGGCCGGATCGTGGACGTTCTTACTTGGCAGCTGCCGAAGCTTTTTTCGCGGCCGAGGTCACCTCTTCGGTGGCTTTTTTCACGGCAGCGGTGGCTTCTTCGGTTGCGTCTTTGCCAGCCGCCATCAGCAGCTCGACGGTGTCCATCTGGACTTTCTTTGCCACTTCGGCGAAGGCAGCCATGTTTTCGGCAGCCACTTCAGCGGAAGCGGAAGCGAAATCGGTCGCGGCCTTGGCGTAGTCAGCCGGCTCAGCCTTGACCTTGGAAACGTCGCTCAGCTTGGCGATGGTTTCTTTGGTCCACTTGTTCGAGATTTCGGCCGACTTGCCGGCAGCGTCCAGCGCAACGGCGGACAGTTTCTCGTTCAGGGCTGCGGTGTTCTTGAATGCGTCTTCCATCGCTTTGGTGTCGACCGGGAAGGCGCCCATGAAGTCTTTCATCATCGCGGTGAAGTCTTGGGTCTTTGCCATAGTTCTAATTCCTCAGAAAGCTGCAGCAGGACCATCCTGCGCTCTTAGCATGAGGGGAATATGCACGCTGCACCGCAGCATTTCAAGAGTTTTGATGCTGCGGCGCAGAAAAATTTTCTGCGCCTGCAAAATCAACGGTTTGCCTTCACCTTCACATAGGATCCCGGGGACGGCATCAAAGACGGATAGCCCGAATCTCCCACGTCGCGGGCGGGGACCTGCTTGCCCGACCGCTTCTTCAGCCAGTCGTTCCAGCGCGGCCACCAGGAGCCCTCGTGGTACTCCGCCCCGGCCATCCAGGCCTCGCTGTCGCCCTTCAGGTCGTCATTGACGTAATGGCCGTATTTCTTTTTGCTCGGCGGGTTGACGATGCCCGCGATATGACCGGACTCCGACACGATGAAGCTCTTGCTGCGCGACCCCATCTGCTGCACGCCGTGGTAGCAGTCCTTCCAGCGGGCGATGTGATCGGTCTCGCAGGTGATCGAGATCAGCGGCACATCCACGTCCTTGATATGCAGCTTGTGCCCCATCAGTTCGAACCCCTCGCCGACGAACTCATTGTTCTGGCACAGGCCCCGCAGGTACTGGATCGCCATCCGCCCCGGCAGGTTGGCACCGTCACCGTTCCAATAGAGCAAATCAAATGCGGGCGGCGTCTCGCCCATCATGTAGCTTTTGACCGCCGGGCCGTAAATCAGGTCCTTGGAGCGCAGGAAGGACATGGTGCGCGCAATCACCCACGACCGCAGCAGGCCCTCCTGCTCCACCTGCGCCTCGATCCCGTCGATGAAGTCGTTTTGCAGGAACGGGGTGAACTCGCCCTGATCGCCGAAATCGGTCAGGGTGGTAAAGAAGGTTGCCGATTTCACCGACTTGTCGCCGCGCTGTTTCAGCAGCGACAGCGTCAGGCTCAGAGTGGTGCCGGCGATGCAGTAGCCCACCGTGTTGACCTGATCGACATTGCAGACCTCCTTGGCGGTCTCGATCGCGGTCAGGAAACCCTCCTGAATGTAGTCCTCCATTCCCACGTCGGCATGGCTGGCATCGGCGTTGACCCAGGAGACCACGAACAGCGTGTAGCCCTGTTCGGTCACCCATTTGATCAGGCTGTTCTGCGCCTTCAGGTCGAGAATGTAGAATTTGTTGATCCAGGGCGGGAACAGCACGATGGGGGTTTCATGCACGGTTTCCGTCGCCGGCTTGTACTGGATCAGCTCCATCATCCGGTTGCGGTAAATCACGTCGCCCGGCGTGGTGGCTATATTGCCGCCCAGTTCAAAGGCGGTTTCGTCCGCCAGCCGCACCACCAGCTCGCCGTTGTTGGCCTCCAGATCGGTGACCAGGTTCTCCAGACCGTCGACCAGCGACTGGCCTTCGGTTTCCACCGCTTTCTCCAGCGCATCCGGATTGGTAGGCAGGAAATTGGTCGGCGACATCATCTCGATGATCTGATCGGCAAAGTAGCTCAGCCGCTGCTTGTCCTTGCCATCCATCTCGCCGGCATTCTGCACCGCCTTGCGGATCGCATCGGCGTTGGTCAGGTACTGCTGCTTGACGTAGTTGAAGTACGGGCTGCTCTGCCACAGCGGATTCGTAAAACGGCGGTCCACAGGGCCGCCGTCATCCGGGCTGTCCATTTTTCCGGTCAGGGCTTTCTGTGCTTCGGCGAAATTCAGCACCGACTTGCTCCAGAATTCGAGCTGATGCTCCAGAAGCTTGGCAGGGTTTTGCATCGCCTCTGTCCAATAGGCGGTTGCTGCGCGCGCATAAAGCTCTTGATTCGGACCGTCCAAAGCCGGGTTATGCGGCACCTTCCGGGACATGACGTCGGCCAAACGCTTGCTCAGCTCCTCGACACGCTTCATATTTTCCTTAAGTTTTTCAATGCTTTCAGAATTGGCCGTTGCGGAGACTTCGTCACTAGTTGTCATAAAAAGGAATCCCTCATAGGCTTTCTGCTACGCAGAATACTCTTCTGCAGAAGGCAGGGCAAAGCGGCGATTGGTCCGATGTTCCGGATTTTCTGGTCCGATGACGCGGGGACAGAGCCCGAAGGAGACGCGCATGCGATACATGATGACCTACGACCTGATGGAGACCGTCCGGAACACCAACCAATGGCTGGGCGCCACTGCCCTCTCCATGGCATCTTACCCGGTCTTTTCCGCCTTGCCAAATCCTGCGCTCAGCTGGGTTGCGGCCTGGGGCGAAGTGACCGAACGCACCTACCAGCGGATGGTGGTGAAGCCCGACTGGGGCATCCGCACCTTCACCTGCGAAGACGGCAAGGACCATCTGGTGGACATCACCACCGTGGTCGAGCGCCCCTTTGGCGACCTGGTCCATTTCAAGGTCAACGGCCGCGAGGAACAGCCGCGCAAAGTGCTGCTGGTTGCCCCGATGTCCGGCCATTACGCCACCCTCTTGCGGTCCACCGTCAAGAGCTTGCTGGTGAACTGTGAAGTCTATGTGACGGACTGGCACAACGCCCGCGATATTCCTGTTTCCGAAGGGAAATTCGACATTGAGGACTACACGCTCTACCTCGTCGACTTCATGCGGGAGCTGGGCCCCGACACCCATGTCGTCGCGGTCTGCCAGCCGGTGCCGCTGACGCTTGCCGCCACCGCCTATCTGGCGGAGCGCGACCCCAAGGCGCAGCCCTCCTCGCTGACCCTGATCGGCGGCCCGGTGGACCCGGACGCGACCCCGACGGAGGTCACCGACTTCGGCCGCCGTGTCACCATGGGCCAGCTGGAAGAAACCATGATCCAGCAGGTCGGCTTCAAATACCCCGGCGTCGGCCGCAAGGTCTACCCGGGCCTGCTGCAGCTCGCTTCCTTCATGTCGATGAACGGCGAGCGCCACACCAAGGCGTTCCTGGACCAGATCCAGCGTGTCTCCCGCGGGGAGGCCTCGGATCACGACGCCCACAACCGGTTCTACGACGAATACCTGGCGGTGATGGACATGACCGCTGAATTCTACCTGTCGACGGTCGAGCGCATCTTCAAGAACCGCGAGATTGCCCGCAACGACTTCATCGTCAACGGCCACAAGGTCGATTTCAGCAAGATCACCGACGTGGCGGTGAAAACCGTCGAAGGCGCCAAGGACGATATCTCCGCCCCCGGCCAGTGCGTCGCGGCGCTGGACCTCTGCACCGGCCTGCCGGAGGAGAAGAAGGCCAGCCATGTGGAGCCGGGCGCGGGCCATTACGGCATCTTCGCGGGCCGCAGCTGGCGCGACAACATCCGGCCGCTGGTGATCGATTTCATGAACGCCAACAGCCGCCGCAAGCCGGCCCGCAAACCGGCCAACAAGAACACGGCCGCCTGACGGGATGAGCGGCGGCCTGGCGTTCTCCTGCAATTGCGGGACCTTGCGCGGCGAAGTTTCAGCAGCGGGTGTCAAAGGCGGCACCCGCGTCGTCTGCTACTGCCCGGACTGCCGCGCCAATGAGCTGTATCACGGCCAGCCGGATCCGGCGCCGGATCCGGTCGACCTGTTCCAGCTGTCGCCCGATACCATCACCATCACCCAAGGCGCGGAGCAGCTGAAGGCGATCCGCCTCGGCCGCCGCGGCCCGTTGCGCTGGTACGCTGCCTGCTGCGGCACGCCGTTCGCCAATACGCTGGCAAAACCCGGCCTGCCCTTTGCCGGCATGCGCTCCGGCCTGTTCCAGGACAAATCCGCGCTCGGCAAGATCCGCGCCAAGGCCTTCATTCCCGTGCCTGGCAAACAGTCCCGCACCAAGGGCGGCGGCGCCATGGCCTGGGGCATTCTCAGCCGGATGATCACCGCCCGCCTGTCAGGCCGCTGGAAAGACACGCCGTTCTTTGATGCGAAGACCGGCAAACCGGTGGCAGAGCCCGAATTGCTCAGCAAGGAGCAGCGCGCCGTGCTGTATCCCTAGGCCGGCACCGCCAGCCAATGCAACAGCGCCCGGTTCACTGCATCGGGCGCTTCCAGAACCGGGAAATGCCCCGCTTCCGGAATGACGACCAGCCGCGCGTTCGGGATCAGCTGCGACAGCAGCTCATGCTTGGCGGGCGGCACCACCGTGTCATGCTGCCCTGCCAGCACCAGCGTCGGCATATGCACCCGCCGCATCGTGGCCTGCTGGTCGGGCCGCCGCTGCAAGGCGCGCGCCTGCGCCACATACAGCTCCGGCCCCAGCTCCATCCCCATGTGGCAGAACAGGTTATGCACCTCCAGCCGCGACGGCCCCGGCGCCAGCGCCTCCATCGGCAGCGTCCCGCGCAGGACATCCTCCAGCCTGCCGGTCCGCGCCGCAATGATCTGCGGCTCCCGGTCGGCGGCCTGCTCCGGCGTCTCCGCCAGCGGGCTCGCTCCCATAAGGCACAGCCGGCTGATCCGCTCCGGCGCCCGGCGTACCAGCTCCATCGCCACAATCCCGCCCATCGACAGCCCCGCCAGGGCAAAGCGCGGCGGCAGGTGGCTCAGCATCCGGGCGGCAATCTTCTCCACCGTGTCGCCGCCCGCCAGCGGCAGCACCATCACCGGCATGCTGCCGGAGAACGTCTTGATCTGAGCCTCGAAAATCCGCCCGTCGCACATCATCCCCGGCAGCAGAACCAATGGTTCGCGGCACGGTTGCTGGTCATAAGGCATGTCCTGCCCTCGCGGTTTGCCCTCCACCCGTTGCCTCAACTGTGCGGAGAGCTTGCTGGCGGATCAAGAAAAACCTCGCGGCGGCAGTCATTCACCAAACCGCTGCCGCCGCCGCGTCACGCTCAGTAGCCGTTCCAGCGGAACGCGCCATTCGCCGCCAGCGGTGAAAACGGGTTGAAGGCGATCTCCCAGATATGCCCGTCCGGGCTGCGGAAATAGCCGTGATGGCCGCCCCAGAACACATCCTGCGCAGGCTTCAGCACCTCCGCGCCCGCGGCTTCGGCCGCCGCCAGCAGCTCTGCCACCTCTTCCTTGGTTCGGGTATTGTGGCTCAGGGTCATCGCGCCGGTACCCAGCTCCCGCTCCTCCAGCCCCATTTCCTCTGCCAGCGCCGCCAGAGGGTACAGCCCCAGCGTCTGCGAAATCAGGTCAAAGGCGATCACCCCGTCCGGGCTTTCCGCCCGCTGCCAGCCCAGGGCCTCATAGAAGGCCGCCGCCTTCTCCTTGTCCGGCACGCCCAGCGTGATCAGGCTTACCCTTTGATCCATCCTTCAACTCCTCGCACTTCCGCTCGCGCCGCAACACTGCTCCCGGCCGCGCGCCTTGCAAGGCCAGGCGGCTCGTCTCAGGTCATGGCCCTAGGCGCAGTCAGACCCCGCCCAGAACGTCCAGCACCGCGTCTTCGATCATCTTAAGGCAGGGCCCGTCCGAAAACCGGTGATCGGCATCCTTGACCAGGCTCAGCCGCATGTCCGGACAGGTCGCATGCTCCAGCAGCCGCAGCGCGGTATGGGCCGACACCGCCGTGTCTGCCGTCCCTTGCAGGCAGCGCACCTTGAACGGCAGGAACAGGGGCGAGCGCAGCACCAGCCGCTTGCGCCCGTCCTCGATCATCCGCTTGGAGATGTGGTAGGGCTCCATGTAGTCGCTCGGCAGCTCGACGTAGCCGCGGCTCTCCAGCTCCGCTTTCTGCTCCGCAGAGAAATTCGCCCAATACCCGTCCTCGGTGAAATCCGGCGCCGCGGCGATGGTCACCATTCCCTTGATCCGCTCCGGTATCTCCCGCGCCAGCAGCAGCGCCTGCCAGCCGCCCATGGAGGAGCCCACCGGCACGATCTCGCCCTCGGTCAGGCTCTCCACCGCCTCCAGCGTGTCCTCATGCCAGTCACCGATGCAGCCTTCCTCGAAGGTGCCGGAGCTTTCACCGTGGCCGGAGTAGTCAAACCGCAGAAACGCCTGGCCGCGCGCCTTGGCCCAGGCCTCCAGATGCACCGCCTTGGTGCCTTCCATGTCGGATTTCAGCCCGCCCAGGAACACCACACACGGCCCCTGCCCTTCGCTCTTGTGATAGGCAATCCGGCGGCCCTGGGCGGTGTCGAGAAAAGAAGTGGCGGGCATGTCTTTGGTCTCCTGTCCTTTTCCACAAGATGTGGCACGGCTTTGCCTGCCCTGCAAGCGGCAGCACTGCCCGCTTGCATGCCCCCTGCCGTCCTCCTTATGGTCCGCGAAAATTTTCCGGGGGACCACAGGTATGTTCAAGATCTTCAAAACCGCCGCGCTGGCCGCTGCCATCCTCGCGGTGGCGCTGGCCACCGCCTGGGCGGCGCTGGCGCTGTGGTACCGGCTGCCCTTCGGCACGCTGCCGCGCACCGCTATGGCGGGCGGGTTTGCCTTGCTGGGCCTTGCCGTCATGGCAGGGCTGTTCCGCAAGCACGCCCTGCGCGCCCTAACAACCTTCACCCTGGCGCTCGCGGCGGTGATCCTGTGGTGGTCTACCCTCACCCCGCCCGAGGGCGGCAACTGGTCCCCCGACGTGGCCCGCCAGGTCACCGGCGAGGTGGAAGGCGATATCCTCACCCTCACTGATGTCCGCAACTTCACCTGGGAAACACCAGAAGACTACAAGGTAAACTGGGAAACCCGCAGCTACGACCTGACCACGCTCCAAAGCGTGGACCTGTTCATGTCCTATTGGGCAGGGCCGCAGATGGCGCATGTGATCGTCAGCTTTGGCTTTGAAAACGGCGAGCAGATCGCCTGGTCGGTCGAAGTGCGCCGCCAGGCCGGCGGCGGCTTCTCCCCCATTGCCGACCTGTTCAAATCCAACACCCTGGTGCTGATCGCCGCGGATGAGCGCGACCTGGTCGGCACCCGCACCAACGCCCGCGGCGAGGACGTGCAGCTGTTCCGCATCGGCGTCAGCCCCGACACCGGCCGCGACCTGCTGCTGCGCTATGTGGCGGCTGCCAACAGCCTCGCCGCCCGGCCGCAGTGGTACAACTCGCTCACCACCAATTGCACCACCGTGGTGATGGCGCTGATCCGCACCTTCGCCGCCGAGGTGCCGATGGACTGGCGGGTGCTGGCCAACGGCTACCTGCCGGATTTCGCCTGGGAGCAGGGCGTGCTGGACCAGACCCGCAGCGTCGAAGAGCTGCGCGCCCTTGGCAGCATCACCCCCATCGCTCAGGCGCATGGCCTCACCCCGGACTATTCCGCCGTGATCCGCGAGGGCGTTCCCGCCCCTGCATCAAACTGACCCGGCTTCTTTCTGGTCACAAATACCCAGGGGAGCGGGGGGGGCCGGCCCCTC
>NZ_JBHUPT010000016.1:0-51373 GCF_049056525.1 Leisingera coralii
CGCGAGGGGCCGGCCCCTCGCCGGCCTGAAATTCAAGGACCAGACCGGCAAACACCAGCTGGCAGCCTCATGACAGGGCTGCCGCTGGGCTGCCGGCGGACTTCTGACTTTTCAAGCGCCCGAGCAGGTCCTGGATCCGGCCCAGTGTCTCCCCGGTCCGCACCGCCTTCTCCTGGCTCGCCCCGCCCTCGATATGCGCGCAATGCTCATAAGAGAGATGGCGCTGCGACAGGATTTCCCGGGACTGGCACAGCGCGGTTTCAATCAGGTCCACATCTTCAACCGTCAGGTCAAAGCTCGGGTTCGGGCGGGTCATCGGAACACTCCTGGTATGTCCTTAGGCTACTGATTTCGGCCACCCTGCCCCGCCCCACCGCGCATGGCAAGTTATTTTTTGTTATTTTTCAATTACTTACCAGTATACACATATGTGCAATCGCATGCACAGGCACACAACCGGATTTTCCGGCGCAATTACAATCACATGCAAAGCCGCCTTGACTTGCCCTCGTATTGGCCGCACAACGCGCGGACCAAACTCATACCCGCAACCGGGCGTTCAGTGGGCGCCAAACCGACGAGGAGCAGCCAGCCAATGGCCCAAATCTCTCTCACCTTTCCCGATGGCAATGCACGATCCTATGACGCAGGCGTAACCCCCGCGCAGGTGGCTTCCAGCATTTCCACCTCGCTGGCCAAAAAGGCCATCTCCGCCACCGTCAACGATCAGCACTGGGACCTGCAGTGGCCGATCGATGCGGACGCCACCATCGCCATCCACACCATGAAGGACGAGGTCCAGGCCAACGAGCTGATCCGCCACGACCTGGCGCATGTGATGGCGCGTGCGGTGCAGGAAATCTGGCCCGACACCAAGGTCACCATCGGCCCGGTGATCGAAAACGGCTGGTACTACGACTTCGACCGCGCGGAACCCTTCACCCCCGAAGACCTCGGCGCCATCGAAAAAAAGATGAAGGAAATCATCAACAAGCGTGATGAGGTCCGCACCGAGGTGTGGGAGCGCGACCGCGCGATCCAGCATTACACCGACAACAACGAGCCCTATAAGGTCGAGCTGATCGAAAGCATCCCGGGTGATGAGCCGCTGCGCATGTACTGGCACGGCGACTGGCAGGACCTCTGCCGCGGCCCGCACCTGCAGCACACCGGCCAGCTGCCGGGCGATGCATTCAAGCTGATGAGCATCGCAGGCGCCTACTGGCGCGGCGACAGTTCCCGCGCCATGCTGCAGCGGATCTACGGCGTTGCCTTCACCGGCAAGGAGAAGCTGAAAGCCCACCTCACCATGCTGGAAGAGGCCGCCAAGCGCGACCACCGCAAGCTGGGCCGCGAGATGGACCTGTTCCACATGCAGGAAGAGGCGCCGGGCCAGATCTTCTGGCACCCGAACGGCTGGACCGTCTACACCCAGCTGCAGGACTACATGCGCCGCCAGCAGCGCAAGGGCGGCTATGTAGAAGTGAACACCCCGCAGGTTGTTGACCGCAAGCTGTGGGAACGCTCTGGCCACTGGGACAAATACCAGGAAAACATGTTCATCGTCGAAGTGGACGAGGAGCACGCCCGCGAAAAGGCTGTGAACGCGCTAAAGCCGATGAACTGCCCCTGCCACGTGGAAATCTTCAAGCAGGGCCTCAAGTCTTACCGTGACCTGCCGCTGCGCATGGCCGAATTCGGCTCCTGCAACCGGTATGAGCCTTCGGGCGCGCTGCACGGCATCATGCGGGTGCGCGGCTTTACTCAGGACGACGCGCATATCTTCTGCTCGGAAGACCAGATCGAATCCGAAACCGCCACCTTCATCGACTTCCTGTCGACGATCTACAAGGATCTGGGCTTCGAGAAATTCTCGGTCAAGTTCTCCGACCGGCCGGACACCCGCGCCGGCTCGGATGAGGTCTGGGACAAGGCAGAGGCCGCGCTGTTGTCCGCCACCCGCGCTGCTGGCATCGAGCCGGAACTGAACCCGGGTGAAGGCGCCTTTTACGGGCCGAAGCTGGAGTTCGTTCTGACCGACGCCATCGGCCGCGACTGGCAGTGCGGCACCCATCAGGTAGACTTCGTGCTGCCGGAACGCCTGGACGCCACCTATATCGGCGCCGACGGCGCCAAGCACCGCCCGGTCATGCTGCACCGCGCGACGCTGGGCAGCTTCGAGCGCTTCATCGGCATCCTGATCGAGGAGCACGCCGGCAAGCTGCCGTTCTGGCTGGCGCCACGCCAGGTGGTGGTCGCCTCGATCACCTCGGAGGCCGACGATTACGTGCAGGAGGTTGTCGCCGAGCTGAAGAAGGCTGGCGTCCGCGCCGAGGCCGACATCCGCAACGAGAAGATCAACTACAAGGTCCGCGAGCATTCTGTGGGCAAGGTGCCGGTCATTCTCGCCGTCGGCCACCGCGAGGTGGAGGAGCGCACTGTCTCCGTACGCCGTCTCGGCGAGAAGCAGACCAAAGTCGAAAGCCTCGAAAATGTTACAAAGGCGCTGGCGGTGGAAGCCACCCCGCCGGATCTTCTGTAACAATTCCTGCCAATTTGAACGCCAGCGGCCCCCACCCGGGGGCCGTTTTGTTTCAAACCCCTCCAAAAACCCTTAAAAACATACTCTTGCGCATCCTTTCGGCCCCCGCGCGGGTCACATGCTCTGACGCGGATGTGAGACACGGCCTCGTGACTTAAAGTCCAGCGAACCTCGGGTTAGTGTTTTCCTGTCATCACGACACCGCATGTAGAACCGAAAGGAATTCACGAGATGTCGAACACCGCAAAATCCCTGGCCGTTGCAGGTGCCGTTGCCGCGGCGCTGACCGCAGCTTCCACCATCCCTGCCGCCGCCGGCACCAAGGAAAAGTGCTATGGCGTGTCGCTGGCAGGCCAGAACGACTGCGCCGCGGGTCCCGGCACCACTTGCGCAGGCACCTCGACCGTCGACTACCAGGGCAACGCCTGGACCCTGGTTGACGCAGGCACCTGCGAAGGCATGGAACTGCCGGCCACGGCAGACGGCACCGAGCGCAAGGGCTCGCTGGAGCCGCTGGAGCGTGACCTGCCGGCATAATTGCCGCTGGAATTCGGGGGCGGGAGTGCGACTTCCCGCCCCTTTTGCACCCGGACACAGGACCCGCCATGCTTGACGCCGCTGCACATGACAAGCTGCCTTCCGCCCCCGGCGTTGGCTACAAGCCGCAGCATTTTGCCCAGATCACCGCGGACCCCGGCGCTGTCAAATGGCTGGAAATCCACGCGGAAAACTATATGGGCGACGGCGGGCGGCCGCTCGCGCAGCTGCGCCATCTCTCCGAACGTTTTGCCATGTCGGTGCATGGCGTCGGCCTGTCGATCGGCGGCGAAGGGCCGCTGGACACCGACCACCTCGCCCGGCTCAAGCATCTGGTGGGCTGGCTGAATCCGGCCAGCTTCTCCGAGCATCTGGCCTGGTCCACCCACGACAGCCACTTCTACAACGACCTGCTGCCGCTGCCCTACACGGACGCCAGCCTGCAGCGGATCTGCGAGCATGTTGACCAATTGCAGGACACCATCGGGCGGCGGATGCTGCTGGAGAACCCCTCCAGCTACCTCGCCTTTGCCGAGAGCACCTGGTCCGAGCCGGAGTTCCTGGCGGAAATCTCCCGCCGCACCGGCTGCGGGCTGCTGCTGGACGTGAACAACGTCTTTGTCTCGGCCACCAATCTGGATTTCTCCCCCCAGGGCTACATCGACGCCTTCCCGCTGGACAAGGTCGGTGAAATCCACCTGGGCGGCCATGACGAGAATGAGGACGGCCACGGCCGCCCGCTCTTGATCGACAGCCACGGGCGCAAGGTTGTGGACCCGGTCTGGGCGCTGCTGGATTACACCCTCGCCAAGTCCGGCCCCAGGCCGGTGCTGATCGAATGGGATAACGACGTGCCGGACTGGCCGGTGCTGGAGGCCGAAGCCGCCCGCGCCGCAACCGCGCTGGAGCGCATCCCGGCATGAGTGTTTCGCAGGCAGACTTCACCCGCGCCATGATGGATGCGGGCCAGCCGGTGCCGGACGGGCTCACCGACCACCTCGGCGAACCCGCGGGCCGTCGCTTCAGCGTCTACCGCAACAATGTCGCGGTCTCGCTGACCGAGGCGATGCACAGCGCCTTTCCGGTGATTGCCAAGCTTCTGGGCAAGCAGAACATGGACGGGCTGGCCGGCATCTACCTGCGCCGCCACCCGCCCTCTTCACCGCTGATGATGTTCTATGGCGAGCATTTCCCGGCCTTCCTGGAGGGCATGGAGCAGCTCCGCCACCTCGGCTACCTGGGGGACGTGGCCCGGCTGGAGCTGGCCCTGCGCCGCGCCTACCACGCCGCCGATGCCGCCCCCATTGCGCCGGAAGCGCTAGGCGCCCTGCCGCCGGACACACTGCTGAACACCCGGCTGGCGCTGGCACCGGCGGTACAGGTGTTGCGCTCGCCCTGGCCCATTCACGGCATATGGCGGTACAACACCGAGGACGGCGCGCCCAAGCCTGAAGCCCAGGCCCAGGACGTGCTGATCACCCGCCCCGAATTCGACCCCATTCCCCAGGTCCTGCCGCCCGCCGGCGCGGTCTGGGCTGGCGCCCTGATGGCGGGCGCCACCATCGGCGAGGCGATGGAACAAGCCGCTGCCGAAGACGAAGCATTCGACCTGGGTGCCACGCTGGCCCTGCTGTTGCAGGGCGGCGCAGTAACCGGTCTGGACAGCAAAGGGTAAGACCATGCACGCACTAGTCTCCAAGTACTATTCCATCACCGGCAAGGCCGACGATCTGTCGGGCTTCCTGGTCCCGACCCTGGCACGGCTGGTCTTTGCGGCCGTCCTGCTGGTCTACTACTGGAACTCCGCCGGGCTGAAGATCGACGGCTCGATCTTCACGCCCTCGGCCGGCGCTTTCGGGCAGATTTTCCCCAAGGCGGCAGAGGAAGTCCTCTATGACGTCTCGCAGATGAACATCTTCCAGCGCCTGGTGATTTTTGCCGGCACCGTGGCCGAATACGTGCTGCCCGCGCTGATCCTGGTTGGCCTTCTGACCCGCCTGGCCGCGCTTGGCACCATCGGGTTCATCTGGGTGCAGACCCTCGTCGATGTCACCGGCCACGGCGTCAAGCTCGGCGGCCTGTTCGACAACAGCATCGGGCTGATCGACCAGCGCGTGATGTGGACCTTCCTGCTGCTGGTGCTGGTGATCAAGGGCGCAGGCCCGCTGTCCGTTGACGCCCTGCTGCGGCGGCTGGCCAAGCCCGCCGCAGCCTGACCCGCCCGGCCGGAAATGAAACAAGGCGCCCTGCCCCGGCAGCGGCGCCTTTTTCATGCTCCCAGTCAAGCGTCAGAAATGCGCCTTGGGCTCATCCGGCTTGCCCGCGGCAATAGCCATCAGCCCGGCGGTGGCGGCAAAGCTGATCGGGAAGATGGTGAAGACATTGAAGCCAAAGCCCGCATACATGCCCGCAGCAGACCCCAGCAGCAGCACGCCGCCCCACAGGGCACGCGCCCGCGCCATTGCCCCGCCGGCAATTGCCAGCAGCGGCGACAGCACCGCCAGCAGCCGCAGCTGCTCCACATTGTCGACCTGTTCGGCCAGCCCTTCAACCTCGCCGAAATGCTCGACCGCAGCGGTGTAGCCATAGCCGAAAAACCCTATAATCATGCCGAAAATCCCGGCAATGATCCCCAGAACAAGGGCTGCGTTGCGCATCTACAATCTCCCAAAATCTGCCGTACCGACATAGTCAGCCGGTCATGCGGCACCAAGGGCGGCCCGCACGTTCTGATCCCAACCCAGGAATAATTCCCCGTCACGGTCGATCAGCGGCCGCTTCATCAGCGCCGGATGCGCCCGCAGCAGTGCCAGCGGCTCGCCGCCCCGCTCCGCCTCGCTGAGCCCGCGCCAGGTGGTTGAGCGCGTATTGACCAGCTTGCCGCCGAATTGTGCATACGCCGCCTCCAAAAGGCCGTCCGGCAGCCCATCCGTGCGGATATCGATCAAAGCCGAATCCGGCAGCTTCTTCAATGCCTTACGGCTGGTATCGCAAGTCTTCAGCCCGTAGATTTTCATACTTCCCCCACTGCCCCGCGGCGGGGCGCATACAATTTATGGTAGAATTCACCGGTTTCTCTTGATTTTTGCCCGGCCCGTGTAAAACTCAAGGTTGTCCGCCCCGCCCTGCTGAAATTTGGCAAGGAACGGGCCGGATGCCCTGGGCGGCCCCCAAGGCAGAGTGCAAAGTAGAAGGAGACACGGGAAATGCCAAGCGGCACCGTGAAGTGGTTTAACACCACCAAGGGGTATGGGTTTATTGAACCCGATGAAGGCGGCAAGGATGTGTTTGTGCACATTTCAGCGGTGGAGCGGTCGGGCATGACCGGCCTCGCCGACAATATGAAGATCGGCTACGAACTGTCCGAAGGCCGCGACGGCCGGAAAATGGCAGCTGAACTCAAGGCGCTTTGATCAATTGATTATGCACTGCGCCCGGACTTGGGCTGGGCGCAGGCAATCGCGGGCCGGGCTTTACGCCCCCATCAGGCCCGCCGCAGGTACTCAACCATCACACAGGCCGGATCGCTCTCCCTCAGAACCGATTCACCGGCCTTGATCCATTCGTCCGGATCAAACTCCGGGAAAAAGGCGTCGGCCTCTGCTATGGCCAGATCCACCTCGGTGATCAGCAGCCGGTCCGCCATGCCCAGCATCCCGCGGTAGATCCGCTCGCCGCCAATCCCGTAGATCCGCCGGCACCCCTGCGCATAGGCCTCCTCCACCGCCGCTTCGACCGACGGCAGCACGGTCTCCGCCGCCTCAGGGTTCGCGGACACCACCAGGTTCAGCCGGTTCTTCAAGGGCTTCACCGGCAGGCTGTCCCAGGTCCTGCGGCCCATTATGATGGCGCCGCCCAGGGTTTCACGCTGAAAAGCCTTCAGATCCTCCGGCGCGTGCCAGGGGATGTCATTGTCCTTGCCAATGGCCCCGTTGCGCGCCCGCGCAGCGATCAGGGTAATCATGGATGTTTTCCTTTGAAATCAGACCGCAACCGGCGCCTTGATCGCCGGATCGGGGGCATAGTTCAGGATCTCGAAATCCTCGTACTTGAAATCGAAGATCGAGCTGACCTGCCGCTTGATGCGCAGCTGCGGCAGCGGCTTGGGTGTGCGCGACAGCTGCAGCTGCACCTGCTCCACATGGTTGGAATAGATATGCGCATCGCCCATCGTGTGCACGAAATCCCCCGCCTCATACCCGGTTACATGCGCCAGCATCGCCAGCAGCAGCGAATAGGAGGCGATGTTGAACGGCACGCCCAGGAACATGTCGGCCGAACGCTGGTACAGCTGCAGATGCATCTTGCCGCCCGCCACCCGCACCTGCCACAGCGTATGGCAGGGCGGCAGCGCCATGTCGGGCACGTCACCCGGGTTCCAGGCAGACACGATCAGGCGGCGGCTGTCGGGGCTCTTGCGGATCATCTCCACCAGATCCGCGATCTGATCGACGCTGCCGGCACGGTAAAGCGGCTCATCCCCGGTGGTGCCTTCCAGCGGTTCCAGCTTGGGGAACCGGCGCCATTGATGGCCGTAGACCGGTCCCAGATCGCCGTTCTCATCCGCCCATTCGTCCCAGATCGAGACGCCGTTTTCCTTCAGGTAGCGGATGTTGGTGTCGCCGGAGAGAAACCACAAAAGCTCATGGATGATCGAGCGCAGATGCAGCTTCTTGGTGGTCACCAGCGGAAAGCCGTCCGCCAGGCTGTAGCGCGCCTGCATCCCGAAACAGCTCAGCGTGCCGGTGCCGGTGCGGTCGCCCGACGGCACGCCATTGTCCAGAATGTGGCGTAGCTGATCCAGATACTGCTGCATGAAGCCCCCCTGGTTTTCACCCGACTATCACGCCCGGAATACCCGCTGCCTGGCCCGCCGCCAAGGGTAAAAATTACCGCGGCGCCCGCACCGCCACACAAGATATGCCACGCCCGACCCGCACCAAACCTACATACAGGTAGCGCATCCGCCACGGTTGCACCCAAATCCGCACTGTTCAATTGACTTTACCCCGCCGCCGCCCGAAGGTAGCGCAAAACGAAAAAAGATATTGAGGTAGAGGCAGATGAGGCGCTTTTGGCTAGGGATCGCGGCAGCGTCCGCGCTGTCCGCATGCGGCGGGGGCAACCCGTTCACAACCACGACGACGGACCCCGACGACCCGGATACAGGGATCACTATCGCAGCGGAATTGGCCAACGATGTCGAAAGCGTGGCCTATGATCCAGACAACCAGACCCTGACCGTCACGGGTGTTGGCTTGGATGAAACGCCCTTTACCGCAACCTATGTACGCAAGCCGGCTTTGGACCGTGGCGGGTACGAAGCTTACACCGTACAGGACAATGCCCTGACCGAGCACTCGACTGCTTACGTGCGCGAGGCCGAAGGCGGATTCGCAGCTGTCGTGGTGACCGGCGGGCAATTCGGTACTTACCAGGGCGGCACAACTTACGGACGCACTGGCGGTTTTGATGCCCCGGACACCTCCACCCCAGGCGGCATCGTCAGCTACGCAGGCACTTATGTCGGCTTGCTGAACATCGATGGGGACGGCGGCGACCTGCTGACACCGACATCAGGCACCCCCTCCGAAATCCTTCCTGGACAATCTGCGGAGGTTACCGGCGATATCTTCATCAACGCGGACTTCACTCAGGACAACGAAGTCAAAGGGCGTATCTACAACCGTCAGATCACGGACCAGCCAGGAACAACGGTAGAGGATCTCGACCTTTGGAATGCAACCATTGATTCCAATGGCGCGTTCGCTGGCGAAGTTCGGCAGGGAGTCACGACCCGCGGAGAGTACGGCGGCGTGTTTTCCGGTACGGATGCTGCAGCGGTGGCAGGTTCTGTTCATGCTACAGAACATATCGGCGCCTTCTCAGGCAACAACGTCCCGATTGAAGAATACGGCGTCTTTGTTCTCGGCTCCTGCGATGGCGCCAGCCCAGACCCGGTCTGCAACCAGCCTGACCCTTAAACCATGCGCAAGGCCGCAGCGGCACTTTTGTTGCTGGGCCTGGCAACGGCCCAGCCGCACGCTCAGGAACCACCCAGGCAACAGCTGCATCTGTCCCTCCAGCAGGGACAGGTTATGGCTGCGCATGCGCTGAACTCCGGCAATCCGCAGCTGGCCCTTCAGTTGTCACAATCCCTGCTGCAAGCAAACAGCAAGAACCACCTGGCCTGGCATCTTCAGGCCGCCGCCTATGCGCAGACCGGCCAGCCGGAAAAAGGCCGCAAGTCCGCCGCCCGCGCCTTCCGCTTTGCCCCCGACAGCGCCACCAAGTACCAGATGGCGCAGCTCGCCTCGCGGCTGGCCTTTCAGGGCGGCAGCCCGGTCCTGTCGCAGTACTGGCTGCGCCGCACGGCTGTTTATGCCCCCGACAGGAAAGCCGAAGAGCTGATCGCCAAGGACTATCAGGCACTGCGCCGCATCAGCCCCTGGTCCTTCCGGCTGAGCGGCGGTCTGAAGCCGTCAAACAACGTCAACAACGGGTCCGATGCCGCCACGCAGGAAATCGACGGGCTGTCTTCGCATGAAAACAGGTTCGGGCCTCGGGCGATTGCCCTGTCCGGCCTCATCGGCACCCTCGATGCCGGCATAGGCCGCCGCCTGCGGCAAAGCGAAACCAGCCTGACCACGCTCAGCGGGCGGCTCTATGTGCAGCGCGTGGCCCTCTCCTCCAGCGCTAAGGCAAAGGCCGCAGACCTTGCCGCCCGCACCGGGACCACGGTACCGCGGAACTCCGAATTCGGATCCACCTATGGCGAGATCACCCTCAGCCACGCCTTCGCTGCCGGCCCGGCGGAACAGGGCGGCAGCGCCCGGATCGCCCTGACGGGCGCCACCTCCTGGTACGGCGGCGAAAGAAACTACAACCTCGCGAAATTGTCCGCCGCCCGCAGCTGGGCGCTCTCCCCCCGCAGCCGCCTCACCATCGACGGCAGTGCCGAACACCGCTTGGATCCCCGCCTGACCACCTTGGAGGCCGATGTCTTCGGCCTCGGGGCGTCGCTGTCCCGCAAGCTCGAGAACGGCGACAGCCTGAGCTTCACGCTTGGCTTGCGCGACACCCAGGCAGAAAGCGTGAACTCCAGAGGACAGAGTGCGACGTTCCGCGTCGGCTATGCCTTCGGGCAGCCTGTTGGCCCTGCCACGATCAGCACCGGCCTGATTCTGGGGACCGCCAATTACCCGGATCACGTCTTCTACGACGGCACCGACTGGCAGCCGATTCCCGGCGGCCGCCAGGATCACTCCGTCTATGCCGATCTGAACCTGTTCTTCCAGGACTATGACTACGCAGGCTTTGCTCCCATGCTGCGGGTCCGGGCCGGCAAGCGCAGCTCCAACCACAGCCGCTTCGACAGCTCGGAGTTCTCCATCTCGCTGGGGATCGAGTCAAAATTCTGAGAGCGCCCCGGCGCTTTTGCTGGCCTTCGCGCGCCGCCCCGCTAAAGTCCCCGGGAGCGATAACAGGAGACCCCCATGCCCCTCAAATATCTGCACACCATGGTCCGGGTGAAGGATCTGGAGAAATCCATGGCATTCTATGAGCTGCTGGGCCTCAAGGAGACCCGCCGCTGGGAAAACCAACAGGGCCGTTTCACCCTGGTCTTCATGGCACCCCCGGGCCAGGAGGAAACCCCGCTGGAGCTGACCTACAACTGGGACGGCGACGACGGGCTGCCTAGCGACAGCCGCCATTTCGGCCATCTCGCCTATGGGGTGGACGATATCTATGCCGCCTGCCAGCACCTGATGGACAACGGCGTCACCATCAACCGGCCGCCGCGCGACGGGCATATGGCTTTTGTGCGCTCGCCCGACAATGTCTCGATCGAACTGCTGCAGAACGGTGAGTCGCTGGCCCCGGCTGAACCCTGGGCGAGCATGGAAAACACCGGCCACTGGTAACCGTCGGCAAGCCTCGGGCCTCCCGTGCCGCTGAATGGCACATCTTAAAAGAAACAGCCCTCCGGCTTGCACCGGAGGGCGTCATGCGGCGGCGCGGGATGCGCCTGTGTCCGGCCCCTCAGGCCCGGCGGGTCCGGTATCCGAACGTCAGCGTCACCCTCGCGCGCTTTTCGGCGATGAAGGGGCTGCCGCCATCGGGACCGTCATCGTCCTCTTCTTCTCCCTCATCAAGTATTGCCGCCCGCATGTCGTCCAGATCGGCGCTGTGCATAAAGCCCGCACCGCGGAGCGGATGGGTATACTGAAACATCACCGCCGCCTCCCTATGCGGATTGCTGCTGGAAGCCCGCCAGCCCGCTGCGGCGCAGCTGGCCCAGACAGCGCATGATCTCATCCTTGGTCCGCAGGCGCTGGCGCTTCAGCCCCTGCAGCATCATGCTGCACGGCGACGGGCGTTTCAGCTCCTTGGCGATTTTCGCCTTCAGCGACTGATGCTTCAGGCGCAGCTTGGCCAGCCTCACCTGCAACGAAAAAACCTTTACCCGTGGACTGTTCTTCATCAATTGCCTCCTTTTCCGGTCTCCGGCGACGCGGCACACCGCGGCCACGCTCTCTACATGGGCAGGCGTTGATTTTTGAAAAGCCAATCTTATTGTGCTTTAAGATAGGTTTTTCCAATCCTGCACCAAGGAGGGCGGCATATGCCGGAGATCACCCTGCGCCAGCTCCGCTATTTCGCCGTGCTCAGCAAAGCCCTGCAGTACCGCAATGCCGCCCGGCAGCTGGGCATCAGCCAGCCTTCCCTCAGCCTCCAGATCGCCGCCCTGGAGAAGGCGCTGGACACTAGGCTGATTGAACGGCGGCGCAGCGGCCTGATCCTGACCCCGGCGGGCCGGGACACCGCAGCCCAGGCCGATAGGATCCTGCAGGACGTGGACCGGCTCAGCCAGACCGCAGGGGCCTCCGGAAACCAGCTTGAGGGCACCCTGCGGCTGGGTTCGTCGCCGACCATCGGCCCTTACCTGCTGCCGCGGGTGCTGCGGCGGCTGCATCAGTCCTTTCCGGATCTCAAGCTGGTCATCCGCGACGCCCCGCCGCGGGAGCTGACCGAGGATCTGCTGGCGGGCCGGCACGATCTGATCCTGACCCAGCTGCCGGTGCCGCGCGATGACATCCGCCACACGTTCCTGTTCCGGGAGCCGCTGAGCCTGGCCGTGGCGCGGGACCACCGCCTGGTCGGCCGGGAACGCGTGCGGCCCGCGGACCTTGAAGGGGAGACCCTGCTCAGCCTGAACCCCTCCTACACGCTGAGCCGCCAAGTATCGCACCTCAGCGCGGCTTCAGGGGCAAACCTTCGCGAGGATTTCGAAGGCACCAGCCTCGATGCGCTCCGCCAGATGGTGTCGCTCGGCATGGGGGCGACCCTGCTGCCGGCGCTTTATGTCGAGTCGGAGGTCAAACGCGGAGAAGGCGATGTCTCGGTGGTCCCCATGCAGCCGGTGCTCTACCGGCAGGCCGGCCTCGCCTGGCGCCGAAGCAGCGGCAGCCCGCCCGCCTACCTGAAGCTTGCGGACTTCATCCGCAGCGTCGTGGAACAGGAGTTCGCCAAGCAGGTAATTCTGTGAGGTGGAGGAATGGAACCGGCTGCTGACCGCCCTGCCCCGGTCCTACCCTGCTGCCGCCAAAGGCAGCCCATCGGAGCCCTTGCGCCTGCCCGTGCTCTGCAGCTGGATCAGTTCAGCCGGCCACCTGCGCGCCAACCTCCACGCTCCGGGTGCCAGCGGCTGTATCCCCCCAGAATGAAAAAAACCGGCACAGCGCCTGAGTGGTGCTGTCCGTGCGCGGCGGTGCAACATCCCGCCTTCCGGTTTTCTGAAAAGCACAAACCAATAACAATTTCCCGCTCCAGCGGGACAAACCGCCCCAAGGCAATATCCTCACGCGGCAGCAAGGGCGGTCACTTCTGCAACCTTCAGCCGTGGCCCCGTCCGGGTCCCGGCGCTTTGCCCTTCAATACAGCCGGAGCACGGTTTCCCCTCATGCCCCGTTTTGGCCTGCCGGTGCTTTGCCGGCTTTTGCGGCCCGTTGCCCGCCGGGATGACCCCCGGCCAGCGCCTTAGTAGATATAGCGGATCTGATCCGACCAGTAGCGCTCGACGCGCTTGAGCGAGGCGGTAATATCCTCGATCCCTTCCGACGAGATCACGTTCTTGCCTTCCAGCCCTTCGGCATGGCGGGAGAACAGCGCCGACACGATATCGCGGATTTCCCGGCCGCGCTGGGTCAGCCGCACCCGTACCGAGCGGCGGTCGATCTCGCAGCGCTGGTGGTGCATATAGCCCATCTCGACCAGCTTCTTCAGGTTGTAGCTGACATTGCTGCCCTGATAATAGCCGCGGGTCTTCAGTTCCCCGGCCGTCACCTCATTGTCGCCGATGTTGAACAGCAAGAGCGCCTGAACCGCATTGATTTCCAGCACGCCGACGCGTTCAAACTCGTCCTTGATGACATCCAGCAGCAGACGGTGGAGACGCTCGACAAGCGCCAGCGCCTCCAGGTAGCCAGTCATGAAACCTTTGCGGTCCGTCTGGCCAATTGGCATTTCCATACTCATTCGCATCTCCGACTCGAATTTGCTTCTGAGACAAGATGCCAACAATTCCCGAAAAATCGGTTAAGCCGGAATTTTATTATTTTTGGTACGTTTGCGCTATGTCTGCGACCAGTGCGCGGAACCGCTCATGCGGCTCCGCCTGGCCGGTCACCCACTGGTACAGATCCTGGTCGTTTTCGTGCAGCAGCTGGTCATAAAGATCCAGCTGCGCATCGTCCATCTGCTCCAGATTCGCGGCTGCAAAGGCCGACAGCAGGATATCCATTTCCTTGATACCCCGGCGCATCGAGCGCATCTGCAGCCGCTTCAAACGGATGGTCCGGTCTTCCTGCATCGCGGCCTCAAGCAGGCTCTGAGGCCTGGCTGTCGTTGACCTGCAGCAGGGTCCGCAGCTTCTTCTCCAGCCGCGCTGCCCGCTCCGCGTTCTGGCGCATTTCGCTGCGCAGGTCGCGCAACTCGTTCAGAACGCTTGCAAAATCACCGGCTTCCAGCTCCAGCGGCGCCGGTTCCGACATGCCTTCGCCTTCGCCGGTCAGCAGCCAGGACATCGACACGTTCAGGATGCCGGCCAGCATGGTCAGCTTGTTGGCGCGCGGCTCAGCCAGGTCGCGCTCCCAGGCGCTGAGGGTGGATTTCTTGATCCCGAGCCGGCGCGCAAGCTGGCCCTGGGTCATCCCGGCAGCTTCCCGTGCGGCCGCAACGCGGTCGCCGAATGTCGCTGCGTCCGGGCCGTACCAGTCTGTAGTCTGCTCCGTCATTGCCAGTTCTCCTAATCCCATTTGAACGCGGCTTGATCGCCGTCGAGCCGCACCCTATGACAGTTGCGAGCAACATACAAACCGAGGCCGCAGACCATGTCTTTCCTGTCCGAGACCTTATCCCGTGTCAAACCGTCACCCACCATCGCGATGACGGCCAAGGCGGCCGAACTGAAGGCAGCCGGACGCGACGTCATCGGTCTCAGCGCGGGCGAGCCGGATTTCGACACCCCGCAGAACATCAAGGACGCGGCCGTTGCCGCCATTGCCGCGGGCAAGACCAAATACACCGCCCCCGACGGCATCCCGGAGCTGAAACAGGCGGTCTGCGCCAAGATGAAGCGCGACCACGGGCTCGATTACACGCCCGCCCAGGTCTCGGTCGGCACCGGCGGCAAGCAGACGCTTTACAATGCGCTGATGGCCACCCTGAACGAGGGTGACGAGGTGGTGATTCCCGCTCCCTACTGGGTGTCCTACCCCGACATGGTGCTGCTGGCCGGCGGCACGCCGGTGATTGCCGAGACCTCGATCCAGACCAGTTTCAAGCTGACCGCCGATCAGCTGGAGGCCGCGATCACCCCCAAGACCAAATGGTTCATCTTCAACTCCCCCTCCAACCCCACCGGCGCGGGCTACAGCTGGGACGAGCTGAAGGCGCTGACGGATGTGCTGATGCGCCACCCGCATGTCTGGGTGATGACCGACGACATGTATGAACACCTCGCCTATGACGGGTTCGAGTTCTGCACGCCCGCGCAGGTCGAACCGGCGCTTTATGACCGCACACTCACCTGCAACGGCGTGTCCAAGGCCTATGCGATGACCGGCTGGCGCATCGGCTATGCGGCGGGCCCGGAAAAGCTGATCGCGGCGATGCGCAAGGTGCAGTCTCAATCGACCTCCAACCCCTGTTCGGTCAGCCAGTGGGCCGCTGTGGAGGCACTGAACGGCACCCAGGACTTTCTCGCCTCCAACAACGAGATTTTCAAACGCCGCCGCGATCTGGTGGTGTCGATGCTGTCGGAAATCGACGGCGTTTCCTGCCCCACGCCCGAGGGTGCATTTTATGTTTACCCCTCCATCGCCGGTCTGATCGGCAAGACCACGCCCGCGGGCAAACGCATTGAAACGGATGAGGATTTCGCCACCGCCCTGCTGGAAGAGGCCGACGTCGCCGTGGTCTTTGGCGCCGCCTTCGGACTGTCGCCGAACTTCCGCGTCAGCTACGCCACCTCGGATGCAGCGCTGGAGGAGGCCTGCCGCCGCATCCAGACCTTCTGCGCCGCGCTCAAGTAACGGGAGACAGGGCATGAGCGCCGAACTGCCGGAGTATTATTTCCGCGTCCGCGAGAACGGCGCTTTTGTCTTCCGCGTCGACACCGAGAACCGCCAGCGGCGGATCGAGATGGACCAGATCGCCGTGGTGAACATCCGCAACGGCGAGATCAAACCGCACGGCCAGCGCCAGCTCAGCGATCAGGATATTGCCGAGATCAAGTCCTGGATGGAGGCCCGCACCGCCACCCTCGCCGCCCGCGACGTCGATGATATCCACCGCGCCATCGACCATCTGAACCTCACCGCCCATTGGGCCAACAGCCGTGCGACGGACGAGCAGCTGGAGGAGGTCACGGACGCCCTGCTGCTGGCCATGCACGACTTGCGCAGCGTGCTGGTACGCAAGAAGGCCGACCGGCTGATCAAGGCCCGGGGCGGCGAATAAGCCCCTGTTTCAGTGGCCAAATCAGCCGCAGAACAACGACCGCACCGAATATGACCGGAACCGCGCCGGCGGCCGCTGTTTGACCCGGCTGTCCAGCCCCGAAGGACGCGGGGGCAGCAGCGGGTTTCCCAGCACAAACAGACTGCGCTGCCACCGCTCCAGCGGCGTTCCGGCCCGGGGCCCGCCCAGTTCCAGCCGCCACCGCAGATGCAGTATTCCCCGTGAACGCGCATCGCCGCCCAGCCAGAACGGGCGGCTTGCCTGCAAGTGCCGAGGCAACGGCTCCGCACCCTCCACACTGGCGATCTGGCAGATGTACTGGTCCTTCACCGCCGCCTGCAGGCCGCCGCCCGGCAGATCCGGCGACAGGGTCACCAGATGCCCGGCCTTGACGCCCGCCCCGCGGATAGCAAATTCCAGCACATGCGGCAGCTCGAACTGCTGCGTTTGGTTGCCCGGCCCGAACAGCTGATCCTCGCCCTGCCAGCCCTCCCCGCTGGCAAAGCGCAGCACATAGCGCCCCGGCGGCACCAGCACCTTGAAGAAATCACCGCCCGCGATATAGGCCGCCAGCGCCGCCTCTCCGGTCTCCGCATCGCTGAGGGTGAGGTAATAATCCGCCCCCGCCGGCGTCTTGACCTGCAAGGGGAACACCGCCGGCAGCCCGGTGCGGTTCCACATCAGCCCGGCCCGCGGCGGCTCCGCCATCAATGCCACGGGCACAAGGCACAACAGCAGCACGGCCAGCAGCCGGCCAGCGCATTTTCCAGCACACCTGAAAGCCATGGCAGCCCTCCTTTCCGCCGCTTCGGCGGGGGTGCTGCCAGCCTAGCACATGTGGCGCGCAGTCAATGCAGCGGCCTGGGTGGCTTTCGCACCAGCACCACCCCGGAGCAGCCCGAAAGCGCCCCGGCCCGGTACGAGGGCTGGCACCGGGACCGCAAGCACGAGGAAAGCATCTACGATCACTACCAGGTTCCCTATTACTGGTTCTGACCGCCTTGCCCTACTCGGCAATGTCCTCCGCCCATAGCTCCGGTTTTTCGCGGATGAACCGCTGCATCAGCGCGATGCAGTCCGGGTCCTCGGCAATCACTACCTCCACCCCCCTGGAGCGCAGAAACTCCTCGTTGCCGCCAAAATTCTGCGTGTCGCCGATCACCACCCGCGGAATGCCGAATTGCACGATGGTGCCGCTGCACATCATGCAGGGCGAAAGCGAGGTATAAAGCACCGTATCGCGGTACGACTTCTGCCGCCCCGCCTTGCGCAGCGCGTCCATTTCGCCGTGGGCAATCGGGTCACCCTTCTGCACCCGCTGATTGCGCCCCTGCGCCACCACCTGGCCGTCCCGCGCCAGCACAGAGCCGATCGGGCAGCCGCCCTCGTCAAAACCCGCCTTGGCTTCCTCATAGGCAATCCGCAGCAGGCGCTTGTCGTCGTCGGTCATCATGGGAATGGGGCCTTTCGGTTGGAAATCAGGCATCTGCAGGAACCCTGCCCGCAGGACACAAGGCGGTCAACCCCGCGCCGCGGTCCGCAGCAAGAGGCTGGAGTGACGCGCCTCCCCGTGCCAAACTCGCCGCGGCCGGGTGCTGCCCGGGACACGCCTTGGGAGGGCCGCCATGTATGTCGCCGGATTTGTGATTCCCGTTCCCGAAGAAAACTTCGAGGCCTACAAGGCCTGGGCCAAAGCCAGTGCCGAACTGTTCCGCGAATACGGCTGCCTGGAGATCGTCGACTCCTGGGAGGACAACGTGCCCGACGGCAAGCACACCGATTTCCGCCGCGCCGTCGCCGCCCGGCGCGGCGAGCGGATCGTCCTCTCCTGGCAGGTCTGGCCCAGCCGGGAAGAGATGGAAGAGGCCGAGGCCCGGATCGCCAAGGACACCCGCTTCGACATCCCGGTGGACATCCCCTTCGACCACCGCCGCCTGATCCTGGGCGCGTTCTCGCCCATCCACACCATGGGCCGCAGCACCGCAGAGGACTGACAAGCTGGGTACAGAGCCGCCCGGCTTACGCGGCCTTCGCCCCCACCAGCTTGATCGACTGGCCCCAGAACCGCTTCATCAGGAACAGCCCGGCCGCCGTAAGACCGGCAACCAGCCCCATCCAGACGCCGACACCGCCCCAGCCGAACACGAACCCCATGACATAGGACGCCGGAATGCCCACCGCCCAATAGCTGAGCGCGGCAATCACCATCGGCACGCCGGTATCCTGCACCCCGCGCAACAGGCCCAGCGCAATCGCCTGCATCCCGTCCATCATCTGAAACAGCGCCGCCGCCGCCAGCAGCCCCGCACCGATCAGCAGGATCTGATCCTTCTGCGGGTCCTGCGCGTCCAGGAACAGCGACATCAGCGGGCCGGGAATGGTCAGGAACAGGGTGATCCCCACCACCGAAACCCCCAGCGACATCGCCGTCACCACCTTGCCGCCGCGCGCCATATGCGCCCGGTCGCCACGGCCAAAGGCATTGCCTGCGCGGATGGTGGCGGCATTGGACAGCCCCAGGTGCACCATGAACGTGAGCCCCGCCAGCGAAATCGCAATCCCGTGCGCCGCCAGCGGCACCGTGCCAAGCCACCCCATCATCATCGCCGAGGCCGCAAACAGGCTGCTCTCGCTCAGCGTCGTGAGCCCGATCGGCGTGCCCATGCGGAACACCCGGCCCAGCATCTCCCAGTCGGGCCGCTGGAAGTTCTTCAGCAGCTCATGCTCCGGCAGCACCTTCAGCGCATAGGCCAGCACCAGCGCAAAGGACACCCCGTTGGTCACCAAAGAGGCAATCGCCGCCCCGGTGATCCCCAGCTCCGGCGCGCCCCAGTTGCCAAAGATCAGCGCATAGTTCACCAGCGCATTCACCACCGCGCCGAACACCGACAGCCACAGCACGATCTGGGTGCGCTCCAGCGCCGCCAGATAGGACTTGGCCACCATGTACAGAAGCGCCGGAAAGACCGACCAGCCGGCAATCCGCAGATATTCCGCCGCCGCATGCGCCACCTGCGGCTCCTGCCCCAGCAGCAGCAGGATCGGCTCCGACCACCACAATAGCGGCATCGCCAGCGCGCCATAGGCCAGCGACAGCCACAGCCCCATGCGGGTGGAGCGGCGGATCTGCCGGTCCTCCCCGGCGCCCGCCGCAGCCGCCACCATCGGCATCACCGCAAAGGCAAAGCCGGAGCCCAGCAGGAAAATCGAGAAGAAATAGGTCGAGCCCAGCGTCACCGCCGCCAGCGCCTCCACCCCGTACCAGCCCAGCATCACCGTATCGGTGAGGCCGATGGCAAACTGCGCCACATGGCCGCCGATCAACGGCAGGCCAAGAACGGCAATTGCCCGGGCGTGGCCGCCGGGGGACATTTCGGAGTGTGTGACCGTTAACTTGCTCATAAAGCCAGCCTTAGGCCCGCCGGACAGCTCCGGCAAGAGCAGAGTCTCCTTGCCCCCCGCACAGGCCCATGGTGGTATTCTGCACAGACCGCCCCACCGCTTGCAGGAGCCTTTTCCGATGACCGACCCTTTTGCGCAGCTGATCCCCGATGCCCGCGCCTTTCTGACGGAGCTTTCACAGAACAACAGCCGCGACTGGTTCACCGCGCACAAGGACCGCTATGAGACACAGCTCAAGTCGCCCGCCCTGCTGCTGCTGGACGAGGTCGCGCAGGCGATCACCAAACGGACCGGTGTGCAGGCCGTGCCCCGGCTGTTCCGCCCGCAGCGCGACATCCGGTTTTCCAAGGACAAGACGCCCTACAAGACCCATCTGCACATGATGTGGACGGTAAACGGCGCAGGCTGCGCGCTGTTCTTCGGCATCGACCCCAAGTCCTGCACCACCGGCGGCGGCATCATGAACTTCACCAAGCCGCAGCTGCCTGTCTGGCGCGAGGCGGTGGACGGTGAAACCGGGGACGAAGCCGCAGCCCTCGTGGACATCCTCGCGCTCAAGGGCTTTGCCTCTAATGAGCCCGAGCTGAAACGCGTCCCCGCTCCCTATGGCAAGGCGCATCCGCACGGGCACCTGCTGCAGCGCAAGTCCCTCACCTTCTGGCACGAGATGAGCCCGCGCGAACAGGCCGCCCCGATGGCGGCGCTGATGTCCGCCTATCTGACGCTGGAGCCGATGTTCACTCTTCTGCAGGAAGCCTTGGACGCGTGACTGTTACAGCGCCCGCAGCATGATCTGACCGGCCAGCACGGCAACCACCCCGCCCGCCAGGATCTCCAGCACTGCCGCGGCCCGCAAGGCGCCCGTTCCCTGCATCTGCGCCAGCGCGCCTTTGCGCATGGTCACGGCAGCGGCCGCAACAGCGACGGTGACGGTGGCCGTGCCCAAACCCATGGCAAAGGCGCCGGCGATCCCGGACCACAACACGCCCATGCGCCAGGTCAGCAGCAGCAGGAACACCGCCCCGGTGCAGGGGCGCAGCGCCACCGCGCCGATAATGGCCAGCGCATCGCGCAGCGAATGGACATTGGCAGCTTCCTCCGCCGTCGGCCCGTGCCGGTGCCCGCAGGAGGAACAAACCTCCCCGGTCTCATGATCATGGTGGTGATGGCCATGGGCGCCGTGTCCGCCAGCCCGGCTGCCCAGCAGCCGCCGCAAGCCCCGCGCCAGCAGCCACAGGCCCACCAGCGCAATCAGCCCATAAGACACCGGCGCCAGCACATCCTCGGCGGCGCTGGTCAGCTGCTCGCGCCCCCAGTCCAGCAGCATCAGCCCGCCAGCCACCAGCAGCACCGCCGTGGCCGCCTGCGCCAGCGAGGACGCCACCGCCAGCCCGGTCAGCCGCACCAAGGGCACAGGCTTGCCCATGCCATAGCCGCCGATCACCAGCTTGCCATGGCCCGGCCCGGCGGCGTGGAAAAACCCGTATGCAAAGCACAGGGACAAAAGCGCCATCAGCGCCCCCGGCTCGCCTGCGCGCAAGGCCCGCAGCCCCCGCGCCATTGCGTTCTGCGCTTCCCTCTGGCCTTCCGCCGCCCAGGCCGACACCAGCCCGGCGCCGCCAAAGCCCCAGAGCCATAGCGCCAGACCCGCCACGCCCAGCGCAGCTATGGTCAGGAAAATCCGCACCTTACGTTCCGCAGCTCAACCGCACGGTATCGGCAAAGGCCTCCCCCACCTCCGGATAAGCCTCCTCTGCCTGATCCGCAGGCATCGCATAGAGCAGCTCCTCCACCTTGGTGTAGGCCGCATCCAGATCCGGCGGCGTGATGCTGCCCTGGCAGCCGCCGCTTATGTCCAGCCCGCCGGTCAGCGTGTAGGCAGTGTAATAGGTGGGGTCATAAGCCTTGATCACCACCCCGTCCGCTGCCCGCGGCTGCACCAGTGCTCGGCGGTGCCGGGTGGTGATGCGCCCGTCCGCGACTTCGGTCGCCAGATGCACCGGCGCCCCCAGCTCCAGCGCGGCGCCGTCGCGGCTCAGGTAGGTGTCGCCCTGGAAGCCCTCGGTCCAGGCCATGTCGAACCCCTGCAGCTTTGCCAGCTCCTCCGCCGTCAGCACGCCATCGTGATCGCTGTCCAGCCCCCGGTCCTCGAAGATCAGCAGCGAGTAGAACTCGTCATAGGCCCAGGTGATCTCAACCGCTTCCAGTTGCCCCTCATCCGAGACAATCACCTTCAGCGCGGTATCGACAAAGATATGCGGATGCGACCCGGCACCATGCGGGGCCAGCAGCGCAAGCGACAGCAAAGGAACAAGACGTTTCATGCCCAAAGATCTAAGCCCAGTTGGACGGCCCCGCAAGCGCAGGGCCTTGCTGCAGGCAAGGATCAGCGCGCCCTTGTATCCGGATGCAGCGCCTTGCCCAGGATATGGTCGGACTGATGGATCACGTGATGCGCCTGCCCCACGATCAGCGGATCCGGCACCGCCGCGATCTCCGGATCCTTGCCGGGATACTCCAGCGACGCCAGAAAGTGCCGCATGCAGTTCAGCCGCGCCCGCTTCTTGCAGTTCGACTTGATCACCGTCCAGGGCGCATCCGCGGTATCGGTATAAAAGAACATCGCCTCCTTGGCCTCGGTGTAGTCATCCCACTTGCCCAAGCTCGCCTTGTCGATCGGCGACAGCTTCCACTGCTTCAGAGGATCGGTCCCGCGCGAGTCGAACCGGCGTTTCTGCTCTTCCTGGGTGACCGAGAACCAGTACTTGTACAGCCGGATGCCAGAGCGCACCAGCATCCGCTCGAACTCCGGCGCCTGCCGCATGAACTCCAGATACTCATTGGGCTCGCAGAAACTCATCACCCGCTCGACACCCGCCCGGTTGTACCAGGAGCGGTCATAGAACACGATCTCGCCGCTGGTTGGCAGATGCCGCACATAACGCTGGAAATACCACTGCCCGCGCTCCTCGTCCGAGGGCTTGTTCAAGGCGACCACCCGGGCAGAGCGCGGGTTCAGGTGTTCGGTGAACCGCTTGATGGTGCCGCCCTTGCCGGCCGCATCGCGGCCCTCGAACAGCATCACGAACTTCTCGCCGGTCTCCTGCGCCCACAGCTGCACCTTCAACAGCTCCGCCTGCAGCCGCGCCTTCTCCGCCTCATAGACCCGGCGTGCCATCTTGCGCGGGTACGGGTACTCGCCGCTCTCAAAGGCCCGCCGGATGTCCTCTGCACTTGGCGTGCGCGGCGCGGCGGCGGCCGCTGGCTGTTCCGGTGCCTGCACTGTCCCTGCGGTGCCGTTCACAATTTTCCCTGCTGCGGCGTCCATCAAAATCTCCTTCTTCCAATCTGCGCCGCAACCTTACCGCCCCCGCCGCCGCCCCGCGCTGACCTGCATCAAAAGATACCGCACCGGCACAACAAAAAGCGGCCCCAGCAGGCCGCTTGATCCCTTTCATCTGGCTGAAAATATCCTGGGGTGAGGCCCGCCAGGGCCGAGGGGCAAAGCCCCTACCTGTGCCCCCAATCGCCCGGATCATCCGAGTTGTTCGGACTCAGCCCCAGCACGTCACCCTTGGTGGAGCATCCCAGCCCCAGAACCGTCCGGTTGGCATAGGCGAAATAGGCGGTCACCTGGTTGATCTCCAGGATCTGCCCGTCGTCAAAGCCTGCCTCCCGCAGCGCCGCCACATCGGCCTCGCTGACGCTGGCCGGCGCCTCGGTCAGCTTGCGCGCATAGCCCATCGCCAGCACCTGCGCAGGCTCCAGCGGCGCAGCTTCCGGATCGCGCGCCTCGATCGCCGCCCGGATCGCGAGCCCCCGCGCCTCATCCCCCAACAGCCGCTGCAGGCCGGCAAAGTGATGCTCCACGCAATAGGCGCAGTCATTCAGCGACGACACCCAGACCCCCAGCACCTCCAGGAACCACTTCGGCACCGTGTTGCCGGTGTGGTGCAGCACGTTCTTGTAAAGTGCCATATGGCCTTCCATCGAATGCGGCCGCAGGGAATGCACCATCATGATGTTGTCGACATTGTTCCCCGGCCCGGTCACCCGATCATAGAGCTTCTTCAGCTTGCCGGTGGCGTCCTCGAACGGAACGGTTCTGATCCAGGCCATGTCTCTCTCCCTGATTGTTGTGCCGGGAGAGTAGCGGCTGACCTTCCCAATGGAAGACAAAACGGCGCGTCACCAAGACTCACCCGGGCGGGACCGCCGCCCCGCGCCTGCCTGCCCCCCGGCAGGCGCGTTCTACCGTACAGCCTGCCGTGACGGCTGTGTCAGAAATCCAAACGGCGCTTCAGACGACCTGTTACGCATCCGCGCCAGCCCAGGCAGGCGCGGGGCTCCTCTCATTGGATCAACCGGCGGCCTCCCGCGCCACCGCGGCAATGGCCGCCCGCACATCCGCCTCGCGGCTGCGATGGTTGGTGATCGCGGCCCGCAGCATCACCCTGCCGCCTGCCCGGGTGGTCGAGAACACCGCCTCGCCGCTCTCCTGCAGGGTCTGGGCGATATGCGCGTTCAGCTCCGACTGCGCCGCAGGCTCCAGATCGCTGCGCGCCGTGAACACGCAGACATTCGACACCACCGGTGCCCCCAGCGCCATATTGGGCTGCGCCTCCACCTCGGCCGCCATGAAGGCCGCCAATTCGCAATTGCCGGTGATCGCCTCGGAGAACGCCGCCTCGCCATAGGTCTCCAGCGCCGTCCAGACCTTCAGCGCCCGGTTGCCGCGGGACAAATCAATGCCGTAATCGCAGAACCACGGCTCACCGCCCGCCAGCCCGCGCTCGGCGCCTTCCAGATACGCGGGCCGCGCCGCAAAGGCCGCCCGGTGCTCATCCTCGTTGCGCAACAGCGCCATGCCGCAGTCATAGCCCACATACATCCACTTGTGGAAATCCAGCGCAATGCTGTCGGCCCGCCCGATTCCGTCGGACAAGGACCGCCAGGGCTCCGCCGCAATCCGCGTCCAGGCGCCAAAGGCCCCGTCCACATGCAGCCACAGCCCCAGCTCCGCCGCCGCATCCGCCAAGGCATTCAGATCATCGAACAGCCCCAGGTCCACCGTGCCGGCATTGCCCACCACCAGGAAGGGCAGCGCCCCGGCGGCCTTGTCCTCGGCCACCAGCGCCGCCAGCGCGCTGCAGTCCATCCGGCCCTCCCTCAGCGGCACCTTGCGCAGGTTGTCCGAGCCGATGCCCATCAGTTCCACCGCCTTCAGCGTTGCATTATGCACGCCCTCGCCCGCATAGGCGGTCAGCCGCACAGTGCCCTGCCCCTGCTTGCGCAGATCCTTCAGCACCCTGAGCCGCGCCGCCTGAAAGGCGATCACCGTCGCCTGCGAGGTGCCGGTCACCAAGATCCCGCTGGCACCTTCCGGCAGTCCCATCTTGCGGCGGGTCCAGTCCACAACCGCGCGCTCCATGTAGTTGGCGCCGTGATCGCGCCCGCCCATATTGGCATTGACCGCCGCCGCTGCCAGCGAACTGATCAGGTCAGAGGCCAGCCCCGACCCCTGCACCCAGCCCCAGAACCGCGGATGGATATTGCCGCCGTGATAGGGCAGCACGTCCTCGATGATCCGGTCCACGGTCTCCTGCGGCCCGCGCGCCTCTGCCGTCACCGCATAGCGCGCATCAATGTCCTCCGGCACCGGCTGCCAGGGACGCTCCGCAGCCTGCTGCATCTGATCCAGCGCCGCCTCCAGCATCCGCTGCGCCTCCGCCCGGAACGCCGCCCAGTCCTGCGTCTTGATTCCCTTCTCAGCCACCCGCGCGCCCTCCTCATGCCCTTAGCTGGCAGAGGTTTAGCCCGCATCCCCTTGCGCCGCACGGAAAATATCGACGCACCCCGGATATCCGGAACTTACCTTCGAGGGATTGAAAACTCGCTCCCAGCTGCCACCGGTCGAGACGAACGCAGACGCACTGCAGTACGTCCCGCCCGGCGGCACGCCGGGCAGCCCCCGGCCGCCCCGTCTTGCCGGAGGCATGCTTTCAGCATAACGGCGGGAGCTTTGCCCCACCCGCAGCCGGGCACAGCCCTCACCGCATAAGATTCAAGACGATAGAAAGCCTATCCCAGCCTTATCCACAGCCCCTTGCGGCCCTCTTCCACCCAGCCCCAACACCTGCCATAATGGCCGCCAATCAACACCAAGGAAGAGCAGTTCCCGCACATGGCCGACGACCTTCTCAGCACGCCTGCAGCCGATACCTATGACGCCTCCTCGATCGAGGTTCTGGAAGGCCTCGAACCGGTCCGCCAGCGCCCCGGCATGTATATCGGCGGCACCGATGAGCGCGCGCTGCATCACATGGTGGCGGAGATCCTCGACAACTCGATGGACGAGGCCGTGGCCGGCCACGCCAACCGCATCGAGGTGACGCTGCATTCCGATTACGCCGTCACCATCTCCGACAACGGCCGCGGCATCCCGATCGACCCGCACCCCAAGTTCCCGGACAAGTCCGCGCTGGAGGTGATCCTCTGCACCCTGCACGCGGGCGGCAAGTTCTCCGGCAAAGCCTACCAGACCTCGGGCGGCCTGCACGGCGTCGGCTCCTCGGTGGTGAACGCGCTGTCGGATTCCATGGTCGTGCAAGTGGCCAAGAACAAGGAGCTGTTCGAGCAGCGCTTCTCCCGCGGCCTGCCCCTGGGCCCGGTCGAGAAAATCGGCGCCGCCCCCAACAAGCGCGGCACCTTCGTGACCTTCCACGCCGATGAGGAAATCTTCGGCCACCACCGCTTTAAGCCCAAGCGCCTGTTCACCCTGGTGCGCTCCAAGGCCTACCTGTTCTCCGGCGTCGAGATCCGCTGGAAATCCGAAATCGACGACGGCGAAACCCCCACCGAGGCCACCTTCCACTTCCCCGGCGGCCTGCGCGACTACCTGACCGAGGTGCTGGGCAAATCCTCCGTCTACGCAGACGCGCCGTTTGCCGGCAAGGTCGAGTTCCGCGAGAAATTCGGCGAGCCCGGCTATGTCGAATGGGCGATCAACTGGACCCCGTCGCGCGACGGCTTCACCCAGTCCTACTGTAACACCGTCCCCACGCCCGAGGGCGGCACCCACGTGACCGGCTTCTGGTCCGCGATCCTCAAGGGGATCAAGGCCTATGGCGAGCTGGTGAGCAACAAGAAGGCCGCCCAGATCACCCGCGACGACCTGATGGCGGGCGGCTGCGCGCTGGTCTCCTGCTTCATCGCCGACCCGGCCTTTGTCGGCCAGACCAAGGACCGCCTGTCGACCGAGGCCGCCAACAAGATGGTGGAAAACTCAGTCCGCGACCATTTCGACAACTGGCTGGCGGCCGACACCAAATCCGCCGGCGCCATCCTCGACTTCCTGGTTCTGCGCGCCGAGGAACGCCTGCGCCGCAAGCAGGAGAAGGAGACCCAGCGCAAATCCGCCACCAAGAAACTGCGCCTGCCCGGCAAGCTCACCGACTGCACGTCGAAAGACCGCTCCGGCACCGAGCTGTTCATCGTCGAGGGCGACTCGGCGGGCGGCTCCGGCAAGGGCGCCCGCAACCGCGTGAACCAGGCGCTGCTGCCCCTCAAGGGCAAGATCCTCAACGTCCTCGGCGCCGCTTCCAACAAGCTCGGCTCCAACGCCGAAATCAACGACCTCTGCGAGGCGCTTGGCGTCGGCCTCGGCACCAAGTTCAACCTCGACGATCTGCGCTATGACAAGATCATCATCATGACCGACGCGGACGTCGACGGCGCCCATATCGCCTCGCTCCTGATGACCTTCTTCTTCACCCAGATGCGCCCGCTGATCGACGGCGGCCACCTCTACCTCGCCTGCCCGCCGCTGTTCCGCCTGACGCAAGGCGCGAAACGCGTCTACTGCCTGGACGAGGCCGAGCGCGACAAATGGCTGGAGAAGGGCCTGGGCGGCAAGGGCAAGATCGACGTCTCCCGCTTCAAGGGTCTTGGCGAAATGGACGCCAAGGACCTGAAGGAGACCACGATGGACCCGAAGACCCGCAAGCTGATCCGCGTTACCATCGACGAGGACGAGCCCGGCGAGACCGGCGACCTGGTCGAGCGCCTGATGGGCAAGAAACCCGAGCTCCGCTTCCAGTATATCCAGGAAAACGCGAAGTTCGTGGAGGAGCTGGATGTTTGAGGAATATACAGAAAAAAAGGGATAAATTTGAAACCTTCGGATAAGATTTTTTCTGCATACGTTGATGAATCAGACGACAAAGACATCTTCGTGATGTCTTGCGTCCTTGTTCCTACATTGAAAAGCAGAATATCTGGCGGCGCTCCCTATATCCAAGAAAATTGGGACGATTTTCTTAGCAAAGCTAAAGACTGGCGAGCCAGTTTGAAGCACCATTTCAACATCCCGGTAAAAAAAGAGCTCAAAGGGTCGAAACTTGCCCCAGGTAGGAATTCCTACAATGGTGGCAAAGCGCGCCTACACGGACCGAAAGCTGCGGATGCCTATCGGTATGCCCTTTCTACTTTGAGCTTTCTTCCAGATAGTTCCGTTTTTGCAGTCGCTGCCGAGCGAGGAGCTTCGCTGTATGGATACAACAAGTTGGAGAGTTCTTTGTATGCTATGCTGCAAAGACTTCAAAAATCAATGGAAGTCCAAAAGTCCTCCTGTTTGGTATTCTTTGATGAAGGTCACGGAGAATATCTAAAGCTCTACCGAAAGGCTAGAGTCCACCTACCTACAGGGTCAGCGTTTGGCGCTTGGGGAACTGGCACCAAGTCCAAAAGCATTCCACTAGACAGAGGGTTGAAGGATGCTAATTTTAAAGACTCCAAACTTTCTCACTTTATTCAAATCGCTGATCTAGTGGCCTATGCAGCCCTTTCAAAAGTTAAATCCGAAAAAGGCACTCTCGGCGCTCGGCAGGCGTCACTTGGACACGGGAACTTTTTCGACCAAATTCCAAAACAGGTGAGAAATAGGAAGGTGAACCCTTCCAGAGCAGATGGAATTGTTTTCTTGAAAAAATGAGAAGAGGCGGCCCTTTAAGCCGCCTCCAAAAGCAGGTGCACTCCAGTTCATTCGAGTGGTCGCAACCTGCGTCTTCTACCTAGCAACTCTGCTCCCGAATTTCAAGAAAGATCGCAGTTCGGACCTCCCGCACCACAAGGCCCGCGCCTGACCTTGGGAGGGCGCGAATGCGCCTTCCCGGGGGGAGTGAAGGCCGTCCCGGAAACGCTCCGGGGGAGCGTTTCAGGCCTGATCGGGCGGAGCCCAAGGCGCGTTTTCCTGCCACCCTCCCGCACCACAAGGCCCGCGCCTGACCTTGGGGAGGCGTGAAGCGCCCTCCCAGGGGGAAGGTCAGGCGCGGGCCGTGCCGCTGCGCGACACGACCCAGGGGACACACCGCCACCGTCACCTTCCAAGGCACCGGCATCAGCGAAGGGCTCCGCCCGTCCCCGCCTCAAACAGTCCCCCGGACTGTTTGTCCCTGCGGGAACCGGCGTGAACTCCCGGGGGGAAGGTCAGGCGCGGGCCGTGCCGCTGCGCGCCACGTCCAAGGTGGGCACACCGCCCCACCATTCACCTTTGCAAAAATACTCCCGCCGGGGGCATCCACCAATAGGTCTGTGCCCGGCCTCGGGAGGAAGCGAATGCGCCCTCCCGTGGGGGAGGTCGGGCGCAGACCGGGCCGCAAGCGGCCCGGTCAAGGGTGTTGCGCCAAACCCCAAACCACCGCACGCCCCGCTTGCGCGCCCTTAACCCCGCTCTGCCATCCTCCAAACCGTCGCGACACCGGTGCGGACTGACACCCCGCACCACCAGGAGATACGGGAACCCCCAAGACCACCTCCTTCATCGGGTGCAGGGGTTCTCCGCAAACCGAGAGCTTTCAAGCGGACATGGGGGCTTGCGACCCCCTGCCCGGCCCTCCGCCCTCCGGCGGCGCCGCCTCCTCTTATCCGGCCACTGAACACCGGCCAGAAAACAATCCGGCCCCACAGCCATCCCCCCGGACGGAGCCCCCTTCCGCCGGGCCGAACCCCTGTGCCCGCATGACACCTGCGTGAAGCCGGTTGCCTGAAACCCCTTTCCCTTCCTAAGCTTAGGCCAGCATCCCCAACCAGGAGACCGGGCATGGCCTTCATCGCGGACAACCAGCTGCCCCTGCTCCTCTTGTTCTTCTTTGCAGGGCTGGTCGGCACCGCCTTCCTGTTCCGCAAACCGGCAGGCCACCGCGCGTGGAAGCTGGCGGACCTCGTCTGGGTGGTCCTCGGCGGCTTCGGCGCGCTGGTCGCGGTGATCTCCGGCATCTACGCCGCCGACAGCTCCAAGCTCGAACGCCAGATCGACATCGCCTATGCCGCAACGGCAGCCTTCGACCGCGACGCCGCCCGCTTCCGCCTGCGCTTCTGCGACCCCGCCTATGACACCGACATCGCGGTGCTGTGCGAAAAGGTCGAATTCCTCTCCGCCTCCACCGCGGGCAACGCTGAACTGCCGCTGTTCATCGCGGTGACGGATGAGGTCGCGCCGCTGCAAGGCCTCAGCTTCCTGTTCGGCAGCCGCGGCGGCAGGGACGAGATGAAGGACATGGAAGCCCAGGCCAGCGCCTTCGACCCGGAGGCCTTCCTGGTCTTCACCTCGCTCGACGCCCCCGCCCAGGCCGCGGTCGACACCCTGCGCCGCAAGGTGCCTGCCATCGCCGGCGACTACCTGATCATCGCCCGCGCCTATGACGACCTGATCGCCCATGTCGCCAAGCTCAAGGACGAATGGGAATACCTGCAGGACAACGCTCATATCCTGGTGCTGCAGATCATCGCCCTCTGCCTGGTCAGCTTCGCCGCCCCCTTCCGCCTCGGCAAATCCATTGTCGAGCTGCGCCAGCGCCGCTAACCTGACCAGACGAAAACAGGACCCGCCATGCGCAGCTTTGATGAGATCTACGCCATTTCCGCAGACCGCCACGGCGGGCCGGAGGCGCTGGAGGAAAAGCTCTCCAAACCCGACCCCAAGGTGACGGAACTGCCCGAGGACCGCTGGCTCTCGACCATGACCAAATGCATCTTCCAGGCGGGCTTCAACTGGAAAGTGATCGAGGCGAAATGGGACGGGTTCGAGGAGGTCTTCCACGGCTTCGAACTGGGTCCCTGCGCCTTCATGGCCGAGGACGAGTTTGACCAGATCCTCGGCGACACCCGCGTGGTCCGCAACGGCGCCAAGCTGGCGACCGTGCGCGCCAACGCCGCCTTCCTGATGGAGCTCCGCGATGAGGGCGGCGCGGGAAAGGTGCTCGGCGGCTGGCCCTCCACCGGCTACATCGGCCTTCTGGAGATGCTCAAGAAACGCGGCGCCCGCCTTGGCGGCAACACCGGCCAGTACGCCATGCGCTTTGCCGGCCGCGACAGCTTCATCCTCAGCCAGGACGTCACCGCCCGCCTGATCGCCGAAGGCGTGATCGACAAACCCGCCACCTCCAAGACCGCGCTCAAGGCGGTGCAAGCTGCCTTCAACGAATGGATGGAGCAATCAGGCCGCTCGCTCACCGAAATCAGCCGCGTGCTGGCGATGAGCTGCTGACGCAAAGGCCCCCGCAGATGATCCGCCTGCTGCTCCTCGCATTCCTGATCCTCACCGCCTGCGGCCGCCCGCTGACGCAGACTGAACGCGATTATCTGGATGGGCTGCACGGCGCCAGCCTGAATGCGGACAGGATCCGCATCGTGAAGGGCGCACCGGTCGGCGCCGTCACCTTCCGCCGGATGCCGCGCCCGCGCGTCACCTGCCGCGAGCGCATCCTGCCGCCGGTGAAGGAGGAGATCGTGACCTCCTCCCCCGCCGCGGTGGCGCTGTTCAACCGGATCTTCTTCACCCGCGACTGGTACCTGGAGAACTACCTGCCGGAGTATCCGGAGCGGCTGCACCTGGTGGAGGCGATGCTGCTGGCGCATGAGGTCACCCACGCCTGGCAATGGCAGAACCGCAGGCGCACCGGCTATTCGCCGCTGCGGGCGGCGGTGGAGCATGGCCAAAGCCGCGACCCCTATCTGTTCGACCTGGAAGGGGAGCCGGATTTCCTGACCTACGGGTATGAGCAGCAGGGCGCCATCATGGAGGAATACGTCTGCTGCCGCGCCCTGGCCCCGCAGGCGCCCCGCACCCGGCGGCTGCACCGGATGCTGGCCGCCGCCATGCCGGTGAGCCCGCTGCCGCAAAGCCGCGAAAGCGATGTCTACCTTCCGTGGAAAGGCGCCGAGCTCGACGGCATCTGCGATTGACCCGCCGTTTTCCTGCGAGGCAAACGGCCATGAAAAATCGATTTTTCATGGCCGGAATTCGCGCCGAATTCCGGCACCGGGCCGCAACGTAGCACTTGTGCTGCCAGGGGATTTGCGTCCACAAAACCGCAGAGACACCTGCAGGAGCCGCGACATGACCCAATATGCCCTCATCATGCTGGCCGCAGGCCTTGGCATCCCGGTTCTGGCGGCTCTGAACGCAGCACTGGGCAAGCTGATCGGCTCCCCCGCCTCCGCCGCTGTGGTGCTGTTCCTGATCGCGTTGCTCGCAACAATCCTGTACGCGCTGATTGCAGGCCCGCAGGCGCTGGCAAAGATCCCGGCGGCGCCCAAGCATCTGTTCCTGGCCGGGGTTCTGGTGGCCTTCTACGTCCTGTCGATCACCCATGTGGCGCCGCATTTCGGGGTCGGCAACGCGGTGTTCTTCGTGCTGATCGGCCAGCTGATCTCTGCCGCAGCCATCGACCACTTCGGGCTGTTCGGCGCCCAGATCAGCCCGCTGACCCTGACCCGCGCGGCCGGTATTTCCGTGATGGCGCTGGGGGTTTGGATCACCCAGATGGCGTGAAGGACTCCTCAAACACGTCCTATGCCCGGCTGGCGCGCCATCACGCCCCTTAACATGGTGCTGTTCGCGTGGAAAACCCAGTCACGCATTCAGCAACCCGAGTGTGCTTTTAAGTAGGCGGCGTTAGAAAAGGCGACGTATCGCTCCATTATTTTTGGTAAATTCCTATGAACAAGAACACACGCCTGCGGCAGCTCCCCCTCCTGTTTGTCTACACCCTCACCGGCGGGCTGGCTGGCACCCTAGCTGCAAACCTGCTGTTTCCCGCCGCGTTCCCCGCCGGCAAACCGGACGGCTGGCCCGACGGCCTTATCGTGATACTGGCGTCATTGCCCATGCTGGCCGGGATGCTGGCCGGGATCTGGCTCTACGGTGCAGTTGCCGCCAAGCGGCAGGATACCGGAGCCGCCATCACAAAACGGTCCCTGGTCTGGCGCATCCCGGCCTTTTCTATCTTTGCCCTGATAATGCTTGCGGCAATTGTGGCGACAGGATCAAAACTGTCAGTTTCGCTGACAGCCGGGCGGGCCGAAACCGGCACGCCGCAGCAATGACGTCTTCGCAGCATCCGCCTTGCGGTTTCCGGCCTGACGGCGCACAGTTTTCAGCCGGACACTTTCTTCACGAACTGGGACTTCAGCCCGATCGGCCCTACCCCCGGCACCTTGCAGTCGATGTCGTGATCGCCATCCACCAACCGGATGCCACGCACCTTGGTGCCAACCTTGATCACTGAGGACGTGCCCTTCAGCTTCAGGTCCTTGATCACCGTCACGGTATCCCCATCGCTCAGCAAGTTGCCGACACTGTCACGGATCTCCACGGCAGTGTCCGCGGTCCCGTCCGCAGGCCATTCATGTGCGCATTCAGGGCAGATCAGCAGGGCATCCACCTGGTACGTATAGGCAGAGGCGCATTCGGGGCACGGCGGCAAACTGTCAGTCATACACCCGCTCCTAGCCGGCAATCCGCATGGGCGCCAGCAGCAATTCCAAGCCCCGCTCCGGGCCGGTGTTCCAGCAGCCTTACTCCTTGCCGGTGATCCGGATCGTGCCCTCCAGCTGCGCACCGCTTTCGGTGGCCATGGTTTTGGCCGACACATCCGCCTGCACCTGAGAGCTCGCCGCCAGCCGCAGGTCGTCGCATTGGATCTTGCCGCTGTAGGTGCCCTCCACCGCCACCGACTGCGCCGTCAGGGCACCGTCAACGGTGCCGCCTGCGTGCACCGTGACCGACTGCGCCGACAGATCGCCGACCACCCGGCCGCGGACTTCGACACTGCCCTTGCTGGAAGAGATATTGCCTTCAACGGTCACGTCTTTTTCGATTACGGAATTCACCACGTTTCAGCCCTTTCTGCGCATCCCTGGCCAGCCTAGCCTGCTAGCCCCGGCTTGAACACCTGTTAGCAAAATGCCGCCCCCGGGCCAAAGCCGCACCGGTCCGGCAGGCAAGGTTCCGCCGGTGCCGTCACTCCACCTGCGGGAAGGGCGCGGGCAGCGGCGCGGCGCTGTACTGGAACAGCGACCCCCAGAAACCGCCGGGGCTGGGCTGCCAGGGCGCCGTGTTCATGTCCAATGCCACGCAGGCAGAGGAGCTTGTGGCCGGGTTCTCCTTGGCCCGCTCACAGCGCTCCGGCGTGGTGTGGCAGGCCACCAGAAAGTTCTGCGCCCCTTTCCTGCCGCTGTCCTCCTGGTAGCAATAGCGGATCGCTTCCTCCTGCAGCTGCGCCCTGGCTTGTGCGACCAGCTGCTGATTTCCGGCCACCGTCTTGCTGGCCGCCTCCAGCGCCGCCGCCGCGTCCTGCTGCACCAGCTCCGCCTCGCGCTGCAAGTCCCCGGTCCCGGCCTCCGCCGCCCGCAGCGCCTCGGTCAGCCGGGCGTTCACCTTCTGCGCTTCCGCCAGCGCGGTTTGCAGCTCCGCCACCGTGCTGTCGTATTCGACCAGCCTGAATTTCCATTTGAAGCCGGCAAAGCTGCCCTCCTCAAAACCGGCGCTGACCAGAATGCCGTTCAGCTTCTGCGGAAACAGCAGGAAGACCGCAAACAGCGCAATCACCGACATATCGCGCAACAGGACCACCAGATCCTTCAGGACCGAGACCGTCTTTTGCATCCGAAACCACCGTCACTGGAACCATTCCGGACAAGAGTGGACCAGTGCCGAGGATCAGGTCAAATGGCGGGGGAACAGCCGGGCGAGCGCCTGCCCGCGGGATGGCGCTGCAACGCTGGTGAATGCCACTTTATCCCTGCTGCGTCCGTACGAGTTAACAAAGGTACACTGCCCTCTCGAAAGCGCCAGCCCGGTGGGGCGGGCAGGCGCTCGCCCGGCGGCGCTGCGCGCCTTGTTCCGGGCGGTAGGCACCTAAACCGGCACCAGCAGCCCGTTCTCCAGCTTCACCTGCCGGTCCATCCGCGCCGCCAGCTCCAGGTTGTGAGTGGCAATCAGCGCTGACATGCCGGTGCCGCGCACCAGCTCCATCAGCGCCGCAAACACCTGGTCCGAGGTGCCTGGATCAAGGTTCCCCGTCGGCTCATCCGCCAGCAGCACCCTCGGAGCATTGGCCAGCGCCCGGCAGAAGGCGACCCGCTGCTGCTCCCCGCCTGACAATGCCGCAGGCCGGTGATCAGCGCGGCCTGCAAGGCCCACGGTGCCCAGAAGGTCAGCCGCCCGCGCAACTGCCGCCTTTTGCGCCGCACCATTGGCCAGCTGCGGCAGCACGATGTTCTCCAGCGCCGTGAACTCAGGCAGCAGGTGGTGGAACTGATAGACAAAGCCCACTTCCTGACGGCGCACCCGGGTGCGGCGGCGGTCGCCCTTGCGGGTCACGTCCTCGCCGGCCACCCGCACCTCGCCCGCGTCCGGCGTGTCCAGGAGGCCTGCGATATGCAGCAGCGTCGACTTGCCCGCGCCCGATGGCGCCACCAGCGCCACCACCTCGCCCGCTTGCAAGGTCAGGTCGGCGCCGCGCAGCACGTCCACCTGCCCCGGCGTGCCCTTTAGATACGATTTGGTGATCCCCTTCAGCTCCAGCGTGATCTCACTCATAGCGCAGCGCCTCCACCGGGTTCAGCCGCGCCGCGCGGCGGGCCGGGAAAATGGTCACGAAGAACGACAGCCCCAGCGACAGCGCCGTCGCCGACAGCACATCCGCCAGCCGCAACTCGGCCGGCAGCGCATAGATGCCGCGGATCGACGGATCCCAGACACCGCCGCCCATCAGGTAGTTCACGAAGGAGAAGATCGGATCGATATAAAGCGCGAACAGGCAGCCCAGCACCACGCCGCAGACGGTACCGATGACGCCAGTGAAGGCGCCGCAGATGAAGAACACCCGCATCACCGAGCCTTCGCTGAGGCCGATGGTGCGCAGGATGCCAATGTCGCGGCCCTTGTTCTTGACCAGCATGATCAGGCCCGAGACGATGTTCATCGCCGCGATCAGCACCAGGATCGACAGGATGATGAACATCACGTTGTCCTCGACCTCGAGCGCCCGCAGGAAGCCGCCGGAGGCATCACGCCAGGTCCAGACGCCCGTGGTGCCGCCCGCCGCCTGCTGGATCTCCAGCGCCAGCGCATCAACGTTTTCGGGGTCCTCCACCATCACCTCGATCTCATCCGCGACGCCCTCGCGGTTGAAGAACGCTTGCGCCTCGGCAAAGGGCAGATAGACCCGGGTGCGGTCGATGTCCCAGCGCCCGGCGGTGAAGATATAGACCACCTCATAGGCATTGACCCGCGGGCTGGTGCCAAAGGCGGTTTTCACACCGTTGGGAGAGATCAGCTTGATCTTGTCGCCGACCGAGACCCCCAGTTCGCGCGCAACACCGGAGCCGATGGCGATGCCCTCCTCGAACCGGACCAGATCGCCCAGCGCCTCCTCGCTTTGGGCGACGCCCGGAATGCCCTGGATATCCGCGGCGGAGATGCCATAGACCTCGACCCCCGCGTTGCGCTGGCGCAGGTTCGCCATCACCTGCCCCTTGACCAGCGGGGCTGCGCGGGTGACGCCGGGCACCGCGGCCACGGTTTCTGCCAGCGCCTCGTAATCCTTCAGCGAGCGGTCCAGCACCCCGGCCTCGTTCACCTCGCCATAGGAATAGACGGTGACATGGGCATTGGCGCCCAGGATGGTGCCGACAAATTCCGACCGGAAACCGGAGCGCACCGCCAGCGTGGCAATCAGCGCAAAGACCGCGAGCGTAATGCCGATCAGGCTGATCCAGGTCATCACGCTGACCCCGCCCTCGGCCTTGCGGGCGCGCAAATAGCGCCAGGCGATGATCCATTCGAAACGTGAAAACGGCGGTGGTGTCGTGGCCATATGCGGTCCTGCCCGGGAATTTTGCCCGCAACCTGTGCTGCCTGACGCGCGAGGTCAAGGTGTGGTTGCATTTCCGCCCGGTTATCCGCCTGCCGCGGCAGGATCCGGCCGCACCCGGGCGCGCAAATCTTTTTGGGAAAAGATTTGCCAAGAGTTTTTCTCAAAACTCTTGGCCGCCAAGGCTCAGCCGTTCAGCAGGCGGGCCGCCGGCGCGCGCAAGGCCTCGCCCAGCGCCCGCGAGTCCGCGGCTTCCAGGTGATACCCATCCGCCTCCGAGGCCCGCGCCACCCCTGCCGCATCGAAGAAACCGCAGCCCAGCTGCACGGCAAGCGGTTCGATTACCGACGCCAGCCCTTCGGACTGGGCCACCTTGTCCGGCGTGATATCCGGGTCGCCGCACGGGCTCATCGGCGGCGGTGCCACCAGCAGGATTCCGGGCGCAGCCGGCTCCGGCAGCCGCCAGGGGTGATGGCGGATGATTTCCACCAGCCGTTCCAGCCCGTCGCGGATCAGGTGGCTGGCGTGGCCTTCGTAAATGTCATTGGTGCCCAGCATGATCACCGCCAGATCCAGCGGCGCATGGCTGTGCAGCAGCACCGGCAGAACCGCATCGCCGCGCATCTCCACACAGGCGGAGTTGCGCGCGTGCACCGTCGTCCGCCCGCGCAGGCCTTCCGCAAAGACGACCGCGTCCTGCAGCCCCTCGCCCAGTGCCACCGGCCAGCGGTCTCGGTATGGATGCCGCCCGCCGCTGTGCGGATCGCTGCCCCATGTGAGGCTGTCGCCAAATGCCAGGATTTGTTTCATCTCAAGTCCTCCTTCGACGGCACCCTGCGGCGGGCGGCGGGTCCGGGCAAGAGAAAAGGCAGGCCATCAGCCATCAACGGAACAAGAAAGCCATGCGCGCAACTGAGAGGAGCCGCACGGGGCGTTGTCAGCCCGTAAAAAAGGGAGCCAAACGGCCCCCTTTTCCATTTCCGTACAAACTGTTGCGCGCCGAAGCTCAGAAGCCGCGGCCGGTGCGGTGTTTCTCAAAGATGGCAACCACCTTCTTCACCGCCTCTTCCGGGCTCAGCTCCTCGCTCTCACCGGTGCGGCGCGAGGTCAGCTCGACCACGCCGTTCTTCAGCCCGCGCGGGCCGACGGTGATGCGCCAAGGCAGGCCGATCAGGTCCATGGTGGCAAACTTGCCGCCGGCGCGTTCGTTGCGGTCATCGTACAGCGGGTCCAGCCCGGCCGCGCTCAGCGCCGCATAGAGCTGGTTGCAGGCCGCATCGGCCTCGTCATCGCCCTGCTTGAGGTTGACGATACCGCAGTGGAACGGGGTCACGCCCTCGGGCCAGATGATGCCCTTGTCATCGTGGCTGGCTTCGATGATCGCGCCCAGGAGGCGCGACACGCCAATGCCGTGCGAGCCCATGTGCACCGGTACCGGCTTGCCGTCCGGGCCTTGCACGGTGGCGCCCATCGACTCGGAATACTTGGTGCCGAAGTAGAAGATCTGCCCCACCTCGATGCCGCGGGCAAAGCGGCGGCGCTCTTCCGGCACCTGCTCCTGGAACACCACCTCATCGTGGGTCTCGTCGGTGCGGGCATAGCGCGAGGTGAATTCCTCCAGCACCGCCTGGCACTGCGCCACGTTGTCATAGTCGATGTCACGGTCGCCGAAGGTGAGGTCGGTCACCGCGGAGTCATAGAACACCTCGGACTCGCCGGTTTCCGCCAGCACCAGGAATTCATGGGTGTAGTCGCCGCCGATCGGGCCGCCGTCGGCGCGCATCGGGATCGCCTGCAGGCCCATCCGCTCATAGGTGCGCAGGTAGCTCACCAGATGGCGGTTGTAGGCGTGCAGCGCATCTTCTTTCGACAGGTCGAAGTTGTAGCCGTCCTTCATGTAGAATTCGCGGCCGCGCATCACGCCGAAGCGCGGGCGGATCTCGTCGCGGAACTTCCACTGCACTTGGTACATGGTCAGCGGCAGGTCCTTGTAGGAGGACACATGGGCGCGGAAGATGTCGGTGATCATCTCCTCGTTGGTGGGGCCGAACAGCATGTCGCGATCATGGCGGTCCTTGATGCGCAGCATTTCCTGGCCGTAGTCGTCATAGCGGCCCGACTCGCGCCACAGGTCGGCGGGCTGAATGGTGGCCATCAGCATCGGGATGTGGCCCGCGCGGATCTGCTCGTCATGGACGATGCTTTCGATCTTCTTCAGCACCTTGAAGCCCAAGGGCAGCCAGGAGTAGATCCCGGCGGAGGATTGCTTGATCATCCCGGCGCGCAGCATCAGCCGGTGGCTGACAATCTGGGCTTCCGAGGGGTTCTCTTTCAGAACCGGCAGAAAATAGCGGGACAGGCGCATCTTGGCTCCATGAAGGCTTGAGAGGTCACATTCCCGCCCGGTTTAGTGGCTGCGAGGGGGACGGGCAAGGGGATGATCCAATGCGGCGGCGGCGGTGTGCCCTTGGGACGTGGCGCGCAGCGGCACGGCCCGCGCCTGACCTTCCCCCCGGGAAGGCGCGGGCCTTGGGGTGCGCGAGGGCGGCAGGACTGCACACCCTGACCTCCCCCTTCCATGTCGCTTTTGTGCCCCCGCGGCGCAAAAGAACTTGAATCGCCATTCAAGATTCGAAAGTGTTAGCGGAAACGCCCCGGACACACCGGGGCGCAAAGATTCCGTGGGGAGAGAGACGTGACCAAAACCATCCATGAGCCGGCGCGCGAGATTCCGGTCATCCACGAAACAGACGTGCTGGTGGTGGGCTCCGGCCCCGGCGGGCTGGCGGCGGCCTTGGCGGCGGCGCGGGCGGGGGTGGAGGTCACCCTCCTGGACCGCTTCGGCTGTTTCGGCGGCAATATCACCACCGTGGGCGTCGAAGGCTTTGCCTGGTACCGCCACGAGGAAACGGTGGAGGCCGGCGGCATCGGCTGGGAGTTCGAGGAACGTGCCAAGGCGATGGGTGCGGCGGTGCCGGAAAGCCAGTCGCTGAGCTATGAGCTGGACAGCGAGGGCTTCAAGCTGGTGGCCGACAAGCTGGTGGAAGAGGCCGGCATCCACCCGATGCTGCACCGGGTGTTCGTGGCCCCGATCCGCGAGGGCAGCCGGATCACCGGCGTCATCGTCGAGAGCAAGGCGGGCCGCGAGGCGGTGCTGGCGAAACGGGTGATCGACGCCACCGGCGATGCCGACATCGCGCATATGATGGGCGCGCCCTGCATCAAGACCCCGGTGGAGCAGATGCAGGCGGCCAGCGTGATGTTCCACATCGCCGGCGTCGACAAGCAGAAGTTCATGGAGGGCGTGAAGGCCGACCCGCAGACCTATGCCAACTGGTCGACCGGCGAATGGCAGGTGGAGACAAGCGGCAAGGAGGACGAGATGTTCTCTCCCTTCCTGGCCAAGCCATTTGCCCAGGCGATCCGCGACGGGGTCATTCCGGCGCATCTCAACACCATCGGCGGCACCTGGGGCGCGGTGCATGACTCAGGGGAAATGACCTATATGAACCTGGTGCATCTGGCGGGCATCGACGGCACCGACCCCGACAGCATGACCCGCGGCGAGATCGAGGGCCGCAAGCAGGCGATGCATGCGATTGATGCCTTGCGCGCCTATACACCGGGCTGCGAGGGTGCGCGGCTGCGCAACTTCGGCATGACCATCGGCATCCGCGACACCCGCAAGATCGACGCCTATCACAACATCACCGAGGATGAGACCCGCAACCAGGGCCGCTTTGACGACACCATCGGGATCTATCCGGAGTTCATCGACGGCTACGGCGTGCTGATCCTGCCGACCACCGGGCGCTACATGCAGATCCCCTACCGCTCGATGCTGCCCAAGGGCGTTCAGGGCCTTCTGGTCACCGGCCGTGCTATTGGCGGCGACAAGATCGCCCATGCCGCCACCCGCAACATGGCCTGCTGCGCCGTTGCGGGACAGGGCGCGGGCATCGCCGCGGCGCTGTCGGTGAAATCGGGCTGCGAGTTCGACGCGGTGGACATCACCGCCGTGCAGGCCGAGCTGAAACGCCAGGGGGTACGGATCCATTGACGCAAGCCATCCCGACCATCGACATCACGCCGCTGCGGGAGGCCAGCCATCCGCAGCGGCAGCAGACCGTCGAGGCCATTCTGGCAGCGGCGGAGGACATCGGGTTCCTGTCGGTCACCGGCACCGGCGTGGCGCAGGAGACGGTGGAGAGGGTACGGGAGGCGGTCCAAGCGATCTTTGCCGTGGATGAGAAATCCAAGTGGGATCAGGCAATTACGCGGGAGAATTACCGCGGCTATATACCGATGGGTTTCTTCACGCCGAACGACGGTTCGGGGACGGCGGACAAATACGAGGGCTACAAGCTGCACCATGAAGTCGCGGCAGGTGATCCCATCCGCGCCGCCTGCCCGCTCTACGGCCCCAACCGCTGGCCCGCGGAGGTGCCGGAGGCGCGGGAGGTGATCCTCGGCTACTGGGCGGAGCTGGACGGCGTGTTTCACCTCCTTCTGGGCGCACTGGCCGAGGGGCTGGGGCTGGACCCCGCGGCGTTTCAGGAGCCGTTCGAGACGCCCCTCACCAACATGAGCCTGCTGCACTACCCGCCGCAGGCGCCGGAGGAAGAAGGCTTTGGCATCCACCCGCACAAGGACACCGATACTCTGACCATCATCGCACCGGACCCGGTCGGCGGGCTGGAGGTGCAGACCCGTGACGGCGGCTGGATCACCCCGGACCGCCCGCCCGGCGGCTTTGTGGTGAATATCGGCGACATGCTGGAGCTGTGGTCCGGCGGGCGGCTGGTCTCCACCCCGCACCGGGTGGTGAACAAGACCGGGCGGGAGCGCTACTCCTTCCCCTATTTCGCGGTGCCGCGCCATGACGTGGTGGTCGCGCCGCTGCTGCCGCCGGTCGAAGGCTTTGACCGCCCCGCGGTGCATTGCGGCCATTGGTCGGCCGAAGTCTGGCGCACCAACTGGCCGGATGAGGATGCAGGCGAAGACACCCCGGAGCTGGGGACCCTTCGCAGCTGAATGATCAAGGCGGAAAATTCGGGACTTGGCAAAGCCTGCCAATTCAGGGCACGTTCGCCAAGTTTCTGATAGCCGAAATTGAGCCCTGCAAGTCCAATCCATTTCAGTCGGACCTTATGAAAAAACTTATTGCTCAAGTCCAAGCACGCGCCCTGAGTGGCAAACACATTCTTTCATCAACGCTTGCGGGTTTGCTTGCTATCTTACCCGTTGCGCCTTCTTTTGCTCAGGACTTACGACTGGAGGCCTTTGCGGCAAAGTTCGAGCGTCCGCTTACGATGTCAGTGCACCAAGCCCCCGCGGGGTTCCGTGAAAAACTCCGCGAGTTGGACGCCAAGACACGACTCGTAAGCTACGCGCCAGACTGGCATTCATTCTGGGAAGCTGACGTGTGGGTCTATTTCCTGGCAGAACCGGAATCCATTTACCAGCTGGGATCCCTCGAACAGCAGGCTGCAATGCACGGCGGCCTGATGCGCGCGGAAGATTTCACAAAAAGGGTCGATGTCACTTTGACAGGCGAGCGTCCAGTCCTGATAAAATTCATCAATCTGTTCGCTCTCGCAGAAACGCAAGAAGCCGGGTGCCGGGCAGCCGTTGCGCTGTACTACGACATCGCGGGCAGGAGTTCAGAGAACGAGGTAAGTAAAGCCATGAGGGAATGCCCGGCTGGCCATTAGTTTCAAAACCGTTCGGTTGAAACATCTTCGCCCTTCAAATGAGAACCACAACGCAAGTGTTTCCACCACTTGCCCCCGGCCTTTTCCGCCTTATCCCCGCCTTGCCCACAGGGGAATCGCCCCCGCCCCTTGCAAGCCCCTGCCCCATCAGGGAAGACTGGCGCCAAGATCCTGATGCAAACGGACCAAAGGCGGCACGCGGACCATGGCGCTACCAGCAAAACAGCAGCTGAAATACTGGGGCATCGCCGCCCTGGTCTTTGCGGTGGTGATGTGGGCGCTTGGCAATGTGCTGATGCCCTTCGTGCTGGGCGCCGCCATCGCCTATCTGATCGACCCGGTTGCCGACCGGCTGGAAGCCTGGGGCATGAGCCGCACCGGCGCCACCGCCACCATCACCGTCGGCGCGCTGCTGATCTTCCTTCTGCTGCTGCTGATCGTGGTGCCAACGCTGATTTCGCAGATGATCGACCTGGCCCAGGTGCTGCCGCAGCTGTTGCGCGATGCCCGCACCTTTGCCATCGAGCATTTCCCCTCCGTCTTCGAGGAAAACAGCCGCATTCACCAGGCGATCACCTCCTTCATGCAGACGCTGCAGTCGCGTGCGATGGAGGTGCTGCAATCGGTGCTGGGCGGCGCGGCCTCCTTCTTCAACATCGTGATCCTGCTGGTCATCGTGCCGGTGGTGGCGGTCTATCTGCTGCTGGACTGGGACCGGATGGTCGCCCGCATCGACGAGCTGCTGCCGCGCGACCACCAGCCGGTGATCCGCCGCCTGGCCGGTGAAATCGACGCGGCGCTGGCGTCCTTCATCCGCGGCATGGGCACCGTCTGCCTGATCCTTGGCACCTATTACGCCGTGGCGCTGATGGTGGTGGGGCTGAACTTCGGCCTCGCCGTGGGCTTCATCGCCGGGCTGATCACCTTCATCCCCTATCTTGGCGCGCTCATTGGCGGCGCGCTGGCGATTGGCCTCGCGCTGTTCCAGTTCTGGGGCGACTGGGTCTCGATCGGGCTGGTGGCGCTGATCTTTGCCATCGGCCAAGTGGTCGAAGGCAACTTCCTGACCCCCAAGCTGGTGGGCGACTCGGTCGGGCTGCACCCGGTCTGGCTGCTGCTGGCGCTGTCGGTCTTCGGCGCCCTGTTCGGCTTTGTCGGCATGCTGGTGGCGGTGCCCGTCGCCGCAGCGCTGGGAGTGATTGCCCGCTTCGTGACCGAGCAGTACCTGGACAGCCGCCTGTACCAGGGCCAGGGCCACCGCGACGCGGGATCGGAATAACGTCATGGCACAGCAGCTGAGCTTTGATCTCCCGGCGAAACCGGCGCTGGGGCGGGATGATTTCTTTGTGGCCCCCTCTAATGCGATGGCGGTGGCTCTGCTCGATCCCGGCTTTGCCTGGCCCAGCGGCAAGCTGGTGCTGACCGGGCCCAAGGGCTCCGGCAAGACCCATCTGGCGCATGTCTGGGCCAGCCAGACCGGGGCGCGCATCATCCCCGCGGCCAAGCTGACGGCGGAGGCGGTGCCGGAGCTGGCGCACGGCCCCATCGCGGTGGAGGACGTGCCGCAGATCGCCGGCGATGCGGAGCGGCAGAACGCCCTGTTCCACCTGCACAACCTGGTGCTGGCGCAGGGGCATTCGCTGGTGATGACCGGCCAGGGAGCGCCCAACCTCTGGGGCCTTACCCTGCCCGACCTGCAAAGCCGGGTGCAGGCCGCCACCCATGCTGAGCTGCAGCCGCCGGATGATCAGCTGCTTGCGGTAGTGCTGGCCAAGCTGTTCAACGACCGCCAGATCACCCCCAAGCCGGATGTGATTCCCTATCTGGTGGCCCATATGAACCGCTCCTTTGCCGCGGCGGCGCAGATCGTGCGGCGGCTTGACCACCTGTCGCTGGCTGAAAAACGCAGCCTGTCCCGCCCCCTGGCGGTGCGGGCGCTGTCGGAGATCCGCGAAGAGGCAACGGAAAATGACGCATCCGCAAGCGGTTGACCCCTGCCCGCCCTTGCACCATCCTGACCGCGGATTGCAAGACGGAGCCCTCATGAACGTGACCCAGGACCCCGCCGCCGCCAGCACCGATTGGGGCCCCTTCGGGCGTCCGATCTTTCACGACCCCGGTGCCAGGGCGCTGTCCCGGGTGGGGGTGGTCGATGTCGGCTCCAACTCAGTCCGCCTGGTGGTGTTCGACGGCGCCGCCCGCAGCCCGGCCTATTTCTACAACGAAAAGATCATGTGCGCGCTTGGCGCCGGCCTGTCCGACAGCGGCCGCCTGAACCCCGAGGGCCGCGCCCGCGCCCTGTCGGCGCTGCGCCGGTTCCAGTATCTGGCTAAGGGCATGGGGCTGCCGCCCTTGTCCGCCGTGGCCACCGCCGCGGTGCGCGATGCCGAGGACGGGCCGGAGTTCTGCGAGGAGGTGCTGCGCGAGACCGGCCTCAAGATCCACGTGATCGACGGCCGCGAAGAGGCGCGGCTGTCGGCCCAGGGTGTGCTGCTGGGCTGGCCCGGCGCCTATGGCTTGGTCTGCGATATCGGCGGCTCCTCGATGGAGCTGGCGGAGATCCAGGAGAACACCGTGGGCCGCCGGGTGACCTCGCCGCTGGGGCCGCTGAAGCTGCGCGACATCAAGGGCGGTCGCAAGGGCCGCAAGGACTACATCAAGACTGTCATCGAACAGCTGAAGGAAGAGATGGGCACCCAGCGCGACCGGCTGTTCCTGGTCGGCGGCAGCTGGCGCGCCATTGCCCGCATCGACATGCACCGGCGCGGCTATCCGCTGAAGGTGCTGCATGAATACCGGATGTCCGCCAAGGACGTGCGCGAGACTGCCCGCTATATCGAGACCCGCAACCTGGACAAGCTGCGCGAGGCCTGCGGGGTCTCCTCCAGCCGGATGGCGCTGGTGCCTTATGCCATCGACGTGCTGACCCGGCTGATCAAGACCTTCAAGCCTAAGGATATCGCGGTTTCCAGCTATGGCATCCGCGAAGGGCTGCTGTACGAGCAGATGCCGCAGCGGCTGCGCGCCCGCGATCCGCTGATCGAGGCCTCCCGCTTTGCCGAGATGAAGGACGCCCGCGTCCCCGGCTTCGGCAAGACGCTGTATGATTTCGTGAGCCCCATTTTCAGCGGCGCCCGGCACAGCAAGCGGCGGCTGGTCAAGGCCGCCTGCCTGCTGCATGACGTCAGCTGGCGCGCCCATCCCGACTACCGCGCCGAGGTCTGTTTCGACAACGCGACCCGCGCCAACCTGGGCGGGCTCAAGCATTCGGAGCGGGTGTTCCTGGGGCTGGCGCTGCTGCACCGCTACAGCAACAAGCGGCGCGGCAGCAGCTTCGAATACCTTTATCATCTGCTGGACGAGAAGGGTCAGCACGAGGCCGAGGTGCTGGGCAAGGCGATGCGGTTCGGCGCCATGCTGATGGTCACCGGCAACGGCAACATCGGCACCCTGCGCTGGCAGCCGCGCAAGCGGGTTCTGCATGTGGACCTGCCGGACGCGGCGCGGCCGCTTTACGGCGAAGTGGCCGAAGCCCGGCTGAACTCTCTGGGCAAGGCGCTGGATGCGGAGGTGCAGCTGACCTTCAAAAAGCCGGCCCCGCCGCCGGAGACGGTGCAGGAATAAGCTTGCCGGAGGGCGTCAGATCTCGGTGACGCCTTCCTCTTCCGCGGTTTCCTTGTCGGCGGGCGCGTTGTCCTTGGGCTTCTTGCGGATGATGATATCGCCGTTTGGCAGGATCTCGGGCAGCTCATAGGCGCTCCAATCCTCCACCTCCTTGGCGATTTCCGCCAGCGCGGGCCCCATCTCGGCCAGGAAAGCGCCCATCGCCGGGCCGATCTCCTCCATCATGCCCTGCAGGTCCTCCAGCGCCGGCGCCATCTCCTGGCGCAGCCCCTCCCAGAACAGCTCCGCGCCGCGCTCCATCAGCGAAGTGCCGTTGTCCTCCCCTTCCGCTTCCTGGGCGGCAAGCGGGCTGGACAGGAGGGCGATCAGGGCGGCGGGCAGAAGGATCTGTTTCATGAGGCCAATATAGGGGCGCCCGCTCCGCGCGAACAGAGGGTTTGCGCAACAGCGCCGTGCTTGGCGGGATTGGGGCTGGCGGGACTTCCCGGTCATTCGCCGCGAATACAGCCATATCGAAGCGGCACGGCTGCTCTCCGCAGAAGGCGGACTTTGCAAAATGGGGTGACGGCCCGGAGCCGGCCTCGGCTCAACGCGACGGCGCCGAGGCGGGGCATGCACCGAAGCAGCGTTCGACGGGCGGGCGGCATGACCGGTCAGCCAGGACGCCCCCATCACCGCCCAACCCGGGAAGATGGTATACTGCGGGAACTGAGTCCTTTCGAATCGAAATTGACCAAGCGCATCCCTGCAAAGCATGACTTTGCAAGGGGTATTCTATTACCACAGATAAATTCATGCAGGTGCGCGCGAACGTCCGTTCCGTTCGTAAAATTTCCATCAGGAGGCCGTCATGAAAACCACATTCCTTCTTTCCTGCACATGCCTGGCGCTGTTTGCAGGCGCTGCTGCGGTTTTTGCAGACACTGACGCAATGATTGCCAGCGCCGAAAGCGCTGCCCCGGCTGCGGTAACGGCGGAAGCAACCATCAAGGCCCCGGACGGCACGGTCCTTCGTGCCGGTTCAAACGGCTACACATGCTATCCGCAACAGGAAGCTATCGGCCCTATGTGCAACGACGCGACTTGGGATGCGCTGATTACCGCACTAATGAACAAGCAGGAGTTTTCACCCGATAAACTCAGCGTGTCCTACATGCTCGCAGGCGAAGGAACTGCCATCGGTGTCAGCAACAGCGATCCCTACGCCACCGATCCCGGCAAAAGCGACGACTGGGTCAAAGAAGGCCCGCACCTGATGGTGATTGTGCCGGACAAGGCAATGCTTGACGGTTTGTCCACCAACCCGAACGACCCGGTATACGTGATGTGGAAAGACACCCCTTACGCCCATATCATGATAAAGGTCAGCCCTGACGAATAGCATCGAGAGCACATACAGCCTGCAGCTCTTTCCCCGCCCCGGAAACGGATGGGGCGTCCGGGCATCAGGGCGCCCCTTTCAAAAGGGTTTGGCTGGGGAATGCGGCTGCGCGGACTGCGAGGTTTGGTACGGTGTTTCGCCGCGTGCCCGGCTTTGGCTTCGCCATGAGTGCCAAGGCTTACTGTGCCCGAGGTCTGCTCATAGCCGCCGCTGTCCTGGATGCCGGAAAAGACCCGCTTTCATCTCGGTGCCCGGCAGAGCAATGCCCGCTCCCGGGGGGCGAGCGGCCCTTTGCGCATCCAGCATCCGCGCAGCCGAGTGACGGCAGCAATGGGCACAAAGCCGACTTTCCCCGCACGTTCCCTGCCCGGACGTTACTGCACCTTGGCGGCAAAACGGCCGGCAACGGCCTCTGTTGTCCTCACGCCAAAGCAATATCCAGCGTCACCGGGAAATGGTCGGAGGCATTGAGCAGCGCCTCCCGCAGCTCCTCGTCGGCATAGCATTCGGCATCGTCGAACGGGTGCCAGATCCGCCACTGCGGATCGAACCCCATCAGGCTGTGGGAGATCATCACATAGTCCAGCAGCGCCGGGAAATAGCGTTTGGAATCAGGATTGTAGAACCGCGAGGTGCTGGGCAGCGAGGTGGCGCGCGGCTGCAGCAGGGATTGCGCGTTGGGGTCGTTCAGCAGGTCGCCCAGCACGATCTCGATCGAGGACTGGCCGAAGTGCTTTTCGTAGTCGTCGGCGCCGGGGCCGTCGTTGAGATCGCCCAGCACGATCACATGCTCGCCCGCGGCCACATGCTCCGCCACCCGCCGGTGCAGCCAGTTCGCCTGCGCCAACTGCTTGCGCTGGTTGGCGATGGAAAGCGCTGTGATCTCCTCCGGCCCGTTGGCCCCATGCGGCGCCTTGGACTTCAGATGCGCGCCGATCATCCGCAGCGCGGTGCCGCCCCGGGTGGTGACAGCCAGCTCCAGCGGCGGTTTGGAAAACTCAACCGTGTCCCGCTGGTCATCCACGTCGAGGTCGATCTCGAACACGCCGTTGAACCGCGGCGCTGCGGCGCTGGCGCGGGCGTCATGAACTGCCTCCAGCACGTCCGGATCATAGAGCAGCGCGATTTCCTGGTGGGTGTCGTTTGCAAAGCCGCTGACCGCCTCGCGCGCGCGCAGGCCCGCCTCCGCCGCAAAGGCCTCGAGCGCGCGGGTGGTGCGCTGGGTGCGTCCCGTATTGGGGGCCTCGATCACCATGATGGCATCGGCATCCAGGCGGCGCAGCACATGGGCAATCGCCCGTCCCTGCGTGTAGCGGTCAACCCTGTGGACGCCGGACGGCTTGCCGTCCAGAATCAGCCTGTCGTTCTTGTCGAACAGATAGGCGAACCACTCGATATTATACGTGGCCAGCCGCATTGCCGCCGCACCCGCTGATCTCATCCCAGGCGCGGTTGATGTCGATCATCCGCTTTTCCGCCAGCCGCACCGCTTCCTCCGGCACCCCGCGGGCGATCATCGCGTCCGGGTGGGTGTCGCGCACCAGCTTGCGCCAGTGCTTGCGGATCTCCTCGCGCGGCATGTCCGGGCTGACCCCCAGCACCGTATAGGGGTCCTTGGGCGCATCCGGCACGAACCGCGCCCGCAGCGCCTGGAACTGCTGCGGGGTCTGGCCGAAGATGCGGCTCACCTCCTCCAGGAACTCGTTTTCGCCGGGGTGATAAAAGCCGTCCGCCATGGCGATATGAAAGAGCCCCTCCATCAGGTCGCAGAGCGTGGTCGGATCGTTGGCAAACATCTTCTGGATGCGGCGGGCGTATTCCTGGTAGCCGGCCACATCGGTGCGCGCCATGTTGAAGACCCGGGCGGCGCCGGCCTCGTCATCCTGCGCGATCTGGAACACCTCGCGGAAGGCGGTGACCTCGTCGCGGGTGACCTGGCCGTCGGCCTTGGCCATCTTGGCGCCAAGCGCGATGACGGCAATGGCAAAGGCCACGGTTCTCTCGGGCGGGGCGCGCAGGCGGTCGAAAACCTCGGCCAGGCTTTCGCCTGCGGCAAGCGCCGACAGCGCGTCGGATATGCGGGTCCAAAGTGACATGGGGCTCAGCCTATCCGGGTTTGGCGGCACTGTCAGGGGCGGGAATCCCCGGCGTCAGGATTTTCTGCATGAAAACAGTATCCAGCCAGCGCCCCTGCTTGCAGCCGAGCTCCGGCATCCGGGCGGTTTCCGCGTAGCCCAAGGCGGCATGAAAGGCGATGGCACCGGGGTTGGCGCTGCTGACGCTGGCGATCAGAACATGGATCTGCGCCTGTTTGGCCTGCTCTTCCAGTGCCTCGATCAGCCTGCGGCCCGCGCCCTTGCCCTGCGCGGCGGGCAGCAGATGAATGGTGTGCTCCGCCGTGAACCGGTAGCCGGGGCCGGAGCGGAACGGAAAGAAATGCGCGTGGCCCAGGATCTCCCCGTCCTGTTCGGCCACCAGGTAGCTGCCGTTACTGGCGGCGATCTGCTGACGCACCTGGTCCGGTGTTTTCTCGATCGTGTTGAAGGTCGCCAGGGTGTCGCGGATCACCCAGTTGGCGATGGCGCAGACGGCTTCGGCATCAGCCGGGGTTGCGGGGCGGATGATCATCTGAGCTGCCTCGGCCCATGCGGCGTGTCGAATTCCGCCATCATTGCCGGCGCGCCCTGCTCCACCTTGAGGCGCGGGTCCCTGAGGATGCGGTCCAACGCGGTCTGTAAATCAGAGGCCTCCGGGTGGCTGAGGACCAGCCGGGTCAGGCGGCAGCCGGACTGCGGCAGTTTGCCTGCGGGAGGCTCTGCCTGCCACTGCAGGACCGCCGGGAACAGGTTGTAATAGGGCAGCAGCCCGTCCGCTGGCACCGTCATCAGCCAGCTGAGATCGCCGCGATGCATCTGCACATGCCGCTGCGCATGGGGCGGCAGCAGGGGCTTCGCCGCTTCCAGGTCCTCGCTGCGCAGGATCCAGTTGCTGAGCCGCGCGGGGCCTTCAAAGCGGTCGAGATTGAACCAGCGCGGCTGCTCCTCTGGCCGGGCCTCCGGGTCGATGGCGATGGCCTCCAGGTACAGCCCGTCCTCCAGCCCGATCAGCCGGTTGTGGGTGCCGTAGCGGGCATGGCAGCCGCCGGGGCCAATTGCGATGCCCAGGGATTGCTCCACATGCGCCGCGGCGACTTCCAGCGTTTTGCCTGCCACCGCCAGGTGATCGAGTATCATGCGCGCCCTCCTCTTTGGCGCAGAGACTAACGGTGCTTTGGCGGGGTGCAAGGCGGGAATTTCAGGCGGCGCTTCGCCGGGCGGGACTGTTTCAAGCCCAAACCGCCAGCGCCCAAATCCCAGCTATCACCGTCGGATAAAACGTCCCGGCAAAGCCCAGCCCCCTGAGCGGCGGCGACAGGTGGTAGCCGGCCCAGAACAAGAGCCGCATCAGCGCAAACGAGAGGCCGAGGGCAATGGCCACGGCGCCGCCCAGGGTGACGGCAGCAAAGGGCCAGACAGCGAGCGCAAGCACCAGCTGCTCGACGGTGTTGGTCAGCACCCGCTGGTCGATTTCGGCCGGGGAGCCTGGGGAGAAGGGCTCTCCGTCGATCATCGCGTCGTCAAAGAACCGCCGCTGGGCCAGGCGGCCGATGATCAGGGCAAGCACCAGACCCGGCGCCAGGAAGGCGCCGGGCAAGGCGATGGGCGCGGGAATGTAGGGCAAGCCCAGCCATTGCGGCAAGCCGGTGACCAAGACGCCCCAAAGGGCGCCGAGGGCCATGCCAGTGAGGATCTGGGGGCGTTTGGAGCGCAGCATGGCGCCACTCAATCACCGGTTTCGCGGTTTGCCAAGGCGTGCCGCGACGGCCCCGGCGGAAAGCTGCGGCTGGCGGCATCAGATTTCTGAGAAACAGGCACTCCCGCCCGCCGCCGGCCGTGCCTTTGGCACCGCCGCGCCGGTTGGGCGTGGCATCGCGCGCCTTGCGGCGCGCGAT